>DATNBJ010000102.1:0-9804 GCA_035572055.1 Thermoleophilaceae bacterium
TGCGAGCACTGCCACGGCAACGGCGCCGAACCCGGCACGCCGATCGACACCTGCGAGCGCTGCGGCGGCAGCGGCCAGCTCCAGAGCGTCACGCGCACGGCGTTCGGACAGCTCGTGCGCACCCATCCCTGCGACGCTTGCAACGGCGAGGGCAAGATCGCCCGCACGCCGTGCAGCGAGTGCTCGGGCCGCGGCCGCGTGGCACGGCGCGTGCAGCTCGGCGTGGAGGTGCCGCCCGGCATCGCCGACGAGCAGCGGATTCGCCTGACCGGGCGCGGACACGCCGGCGAGCGCGGCGGGCGCGCCGGCGACCTCTACGTGGTGGTGCGCGTGGCCCCGGACGAGCGCTTCGTGCGCGATGGCAACGACCTGGTCACGGTCATCGACCTCGCGGCGCCGGACGCCGCGCTCGGCACCAAGATCAGCGTGCCCACGCTCGACGGCGACGAGGAGGTCGAGATCGAGCCCGGCACGCAGCCCGGCTCGGTGCTGATCCTGCGCGGCAAGGGCATGCCGTCGCTGCGGCGCGGCCGCCGCGGCGACCAGCGCGTGGTGGTCAACGTCGTGATCCCGCGCAAGCTGACCCATGAGCAGCGCGACCTGCTCAAGCAGTTCTCGGCATCGCTCGGCGAGGAGAACCTGCAGAAGGACGCCGACGAGTCGCTGTTCGCGCGCGTGAAGCGGGCGCTGAGCTGATCCGGCTGGCCATCCGGGCACCCGCGGAGGCGGCCGAGGCCGTGCTGGCGGCGCTGCTCGAGCTGGCGCCCGCGGGCGTCGAGCAGGTGGACGGCGAGGGCTGGGTCGAGTACGCGCTCTACGGCGCGCCCGGCGAGCTGCCGTCACTTCCGCTCGGGGAGGCCGAGGTGGCCGGGGTGCGCGTGAGCGTCCGCGGGGAGGAGGTGCCCGAGGACTGGGAGGAGCGCTGGAAGCGCTTCCACGCGCCGGTGCTGATCGGGGGAAAGCTGTACATCCGGCCGCCGTGGGAGGAGCCGGCGGTGCGGCCCGGCGTCACCGAGGTGGTGATCGACCCGGGCCGCGCGTTCGGCACGGGCGCTCACCCCACCACGCGGCTGTCGCTCGAGCTGATGCTGGAGCTCGACGCGTCCGGCTCGTTCGCCGACCTCGGCTGCGGCTCGGGCGTGCTCTCGATCGCGGCGGCCAAGCTCGGCTTCCGGCCGGTGATCGCGCTCGACTCGGATCGCCTGGCGGTGGAGGCCACGGAGCAGAACGCGCGCGACAACGGCGTGGTCCTCGAGCGCGTCGAGCGGTTCGACCTGCGCCGCGGCGCGCCGCCCGCCGCCGGAACGGTGGCGGCCAACCTGATGCGCCCGCTGCTGCTCACGCTCGCCGGGCTGCTCGAGCCGCGCCCGGGAACGCTGATCGTGTCGGGTCTGCTCGACTCCGAAGCCGACGAGGTGGCGGCGGCGTTCGCCCCGCTGCGCGAGAGGCGCCGCCTCTCGCTTCAGGGATGGTGCGCGCTGTGCCTCACGTCGTGACGAACGGTGAGCCACGACTGCCTGGTGATACGCAGGATCGCCACGCAGATCGCGAGCCCGATCAGCGGGTCCGCCACGGGCGCGCCAAGGGCCACGACAGCGGCCGTCAGCACGACAGCCGCCGATACCAGCGCGTCGGCCCGGGCGTGCGCTCCGTCGGCGAGCAACGCCGAGCTCTGGAGCCGCCGCCCCGCACGTGTGCGGATGCGCGCCGCCAGGTAGTTGCCGAGCACGCCCACCACCCCGGCGATCGCCAGCGCGGCGAGATGGTCGGGAGGATTCGGCTCGATCAGGCGGCGGATCGACTCGACGCCCGCCACCACCGCGCTCACGAAGATCGCCAGCACCACGGCGAGCCCGGCGAGACCCTCGGCCCGCCGGCTGCGCAGCAGGAACGCCACGCCGAGCGGGATCGCGGTGAGCGCGTCGCCCGCGTTGTGGATCAGATCGGCGAGCAGGGCGACGCTGCCGGACAGCACGAACACCACGGCCTGGATCCCGGCGGTCACGCCGAGCACGAGCAGCGAGAGAAGCACCGCCCGCAGCCCGGCCCGCGAGCGTCTGATCGAGCTGTCGACCAGCCCGTGGCTGTGGCCGTGCGGGTGAGCGCTCACGGCCGGGCGAAGAACTCGAGCGCGCGCTCCAGCACCAGCTCCGGCCGCTGTTCCGCGATGAAGTGGCCGGCGTCCGGCACGTGCTCGACCTCGAGGTCGTCCGCGTATGGCTCGTATCCGTTGAGCATCTCCGGACGGATTACCACGTCGCGCGACCCGTGAAGCCACAGGGTCGGCGTTTGGAGGCGCAGCGAGCGGTAGCGGCCGCGCACGAGCGGGCCGAACTCGCGCAGCAGGAAGCTGCGATAGACCTGCACGCAGGCCCAGGCGCGCTGCTCCTCCCGGAACTGGCCGAGCAGAAGCTCGGCGTCCGCGTCGGACCACAGCTTGCGGGTGCCGAGGAGCGCGGCGGCCCGTCCCGGCCTCCGGCCCATCAGCCGCATCACGCGCTTCCCGGCGCCCGGCGAAGCGATCAGCCACTGGTAGGCGAAGCGGTGCAGGTTGCGCAGCCCGCGCCGGTCCACCCGCGGCCACAGATGCGCGGTGTTGAGAGCGAGGTACTGACGCACCAGGTCGGGCCGCCGGACGCAGAGGATGAAGCCGGCCACGCCGCCCCAGTCGTGCCCGATCAGCCGCACGTCGTGCAGGCCGAGCGTGTCGAGCAGCTCGGCCACGTCGGCCGCGAGCTGCTCCTTCTCATAGCCCCTCGGCGGCGCGTCGCTCCAGCCGAAGCCGCGCAGGTCGGGGCAGATCACGCGGTAGCGCTCGGCCAGGCCGGGGATCAGTTTGCGCCAGCACCACCAGTTCTCGGGCCAGCCGTGGAGCATCACCACGGGGTCCCCCGAACCGGCCTCCGCCACGTGCATGCGCAAGCCGCCCGCGTCCACGAAGCGATGCACGACTCCCGGCAGCTCGGGCAGCGGTCGCATTGCGGAGGCAGCCTACACTTGACCTGTGTCCCTGATCGACCAGGTGAAGTCCGATACCGCCGTGGCGCTGAAGTCCGGTGACAAGGAGCGCGTGCAGGCTCTGCGCCTGATCACGAACGAGCTCCAGAAGGCCGCGAAGGAGCAATCCGACGGCGACGAGACCGCCGTTCTCCAGCGCGAGCGCAAGCGCCGCCTGGAGGCCGCGCAGGCCTACACCGACGCCGGCCGCGACGACCTCGCCGACGGCGAGCGCCGCGAGGCGGCGATCATCGAGGAGTACATGCCCGAGCAGCTCTCCGACGAGGAGCTGCACGCGATCGTGGGCGACGCCGTGGCGGAGTCGGGGGCGGCCTCGCCGCAGGACATGGGCAAGGTCATGTCGCTCGTCATGCCGCAGGTGCAGGGCCGCGCCGACGGGAAGCGCGTCTCCGCCGTAGTTCGTGAGAAGCTCACCTGAGGATGGCTGATCCCTCATGACCGCACCCACGGATGACGCGCCATACACGGCGCCGGATCGCCACCCGCTCCTCGCCGATAGCTTCCAGCTATCGGCTGCGTCGCGTGCGGCGCCCAGCTTGGTCTGGACGCGCCCCCGCGGGCACGCTCCTTCGGAATCGGCCATCTAGCCAGTGCGTACGCAGGTAGAGCTCACCAACGACGTCGCCACTGAGCTGGCGGGCCCCGGTGACCAGATCATGCGCACGCTCGAGGGCCATCTCGACGCCGAGGTGTTCCTGCGCGGCAACGTGCTCACGCTCGAGGGCGAGGAGGACGATGTCCGCACCGCCGAGACCGTGGTGCGCGAGCTCTCCGACCTGATCCGCCAGGGCCACGACATCGCGCCGGGCACCATCGAGGCGATCACCGGCGCGCTCGACGACCACGAGAGCCCCGCCCGGATCTTCGAGGACGTGGTCTGGCGCCATCGCGGACTGAAGGTCGCGCCGAAGACCGTGAATCAGAAGCGCTACGTGGACGCGATCCGCGAGCAGACGATCACGATCGGCATCGGCCCGGCCGGCACCGGCAAGTCGTTCCTGGCGGTGGCCATGGCGGTGGCCGCGCTGTCGCGCCGCGAGGTGAATCGCATCGTGCTCACCCGCCCGGCAGTCGAGGCCGGTGAGCGGCTCGGCTTTTTGCCCGGCGACCTGATGGCCAAGGTCGACCCCTACCTGCGCCCGCTGTTCGACGCGCTCTACGACATGCTCGAGCCGGAGCGCGTGAACCAGCATCTGGAGCGCGGCGTGATCGAGGTTGCCCCGCTGGCGTTCATGCGCGGCCGGACCCTCAACGACTCGTTCATCATCCTCGACGAGGCGCAGAACACGAGCCCCGAGCAGATGAAGATGTTCCTCACGCGGCTCGGGTTCAACTCGAAGATGGTCGTGACCGGTGACATCACGCAGATCGACCTGCCACAGGACCAGCGCTCCGGCCTCGTGATCATCGGCGACATCCTGGGCGACGTGGAGGGCATCGAGTTCGTGCGCTTCGGCGGCCAGGACGTGGTGCGCCACAAGCTCGTCCAGCGGATCGTCGCGGCCTACGACGAGTACGGCGCGAAGCAGGCGCCGGGGATCCGGCCCGCGCGTCAACGCTGAGCATCGAGCTGGAGATCGAGGGCGATAACTCGCCCGCCGTGCGCGAGGCGGCGCTGGCCGCGCTCGAAGCCGCCGGCGTCGACGACGGGCACCTGGCGATCGCGTTCGTGCGTCCCGAGCAGATCGCCGTGCTCAACCATGAGCACCGCGGCAGGGAGGGCCCGACCGACGTGCTCTCGTTCCCGATCGACGGCACCGATCCGGTGGTGGTCGGGCCGCGCGAGCTGGGCGACGTGATCATCTGCCGCGAGCACACCACCGACGTGGTCGAGGCGGTGGTGCACGGCGTGCTCCACCTCTGCGGCCACGACCACGAGACGGACGACGGCGAGATGCTCGCGCTGCAGGACCGCATCGTCGAGGGGCTGAAGCCATGACCACCCGCAGCGGCTTCGTGGCACTGGCCGGCCGCCCCAACGTGGGCAAGTCCACGCTCGTGAACCGCGTGGTGGGGGAGAAGGTGGCGATCGTCTCCGACAAGCCGCAGACCACCCGCCGCGCCATCCGCGGCGTGGCCACCGGTGACGACTGGCAGCTCGTGCTCGTGGACCTGCCCGGCGTTCAGCGCCCGCGCGACCCGCTCACCGAGCGCATGCAGCAGCGCATGCAGCGCGAGCTGGCGGAGGCGGACGTGGCGCTGTTCATGCTCAACGGTCAGCAGGAGGTCGGTCCGGGCGACCGCTTCATCGCTCGCGCCATCAGAGAGGTGGGCCTCCCGGCGGTCACCGTCGTGAACAAGATCGACAAGCTCAACCGCCCGCAGACCGCCGATGCGCTGACCGCCGCCGCGGAGCTCGACGTCCAGGGCGAGGTGTTTCCGATCAGCGCTCGCCGTGGCGCCGGCGTTGCAGAGCTGGCCGAACACCTGGTCTCGCTGCTCCCCGAGGGCCCGTTCATGTACCCGCCCGAGGAGCACAGCGACCTGCCGGAGACCGTGCGCCTGGCCGAGCTGATCCGCGAGCAGGTGCTGCTCCGCACGCGCGAGGAGCTGCCGCACGCCGCCGAGGTGGAGATCGACGAGATGGAGGAACGCGACGACGGCCTGCTCGTGATCGCCGCGCGCCTCTGGGCGGAGACCGAGTCGCAGAAGGCGATCCTGATCGGTGCGGGCGGCAAGATGGTGCGCGCGATCGGCACGGCTGCTCGCAAGGAGATCGAGGCCGCGCTCGGCCGCCGCGTGCACCTCGACCTCAGCGTCCGCGTGCGCAAGGGCTGGCGCCGCGACGAGGCGCTGCTCGACCGCCTCGGTATCGACTAGGCGCCCTAGACGGTTGCCGACTCGCCCGGCTCGAGGCCGACCAAGCGGTCGGCGAGACCCGCCTCGGCGAACGCAGCCTGAAGCGACTCGAGGTCCTGCGTGAAGTGGCTCCAGCCGCTGTGGTGCAGCGCGATCACCGCGGGGGCGTCGAGCACCCGCGCCGCCTCCGCCGCGCGCTCGCTCGTCAGCGTCACGAAGGCCTCCAGGCGCTCGACGTAGGCGCCGCCCGCGAACAGGATCGCCACATCGACGGACCCGACCCGCTCGCCGATCGACCGCACGACGTCGACCGAGGCGTTGTCGCCGCTCACGTACACGGTCGGCAGGTCGTCGCCCTTGAGCACGAACCCGATCACCGGCCCGATGAGCTCGTACTTGTCCTCCGGGCCGTGATGGGCCGGCACCGCCGTGATGCCAAGCGGGCCGACCGACACCGAGCTCCAGGGCTCGAGCCCCGCCACGTTCTCGCCGCCGAGGCGCTCCGCGCCCTCGACCGTGGTGAGCACGCTCCGTGCGCGCGGCAGGAACTCGCGCCCGGCGTCGTCGAGGTTGTCGGCGTGGTGGTCGTGCGACAGCAGCACGAGGTCCACGTCGCCGATCTCGTCGGCCGAGATCGCCGGGCCCTCGGACTTGCGCAATGTCACCACCGGGGTCTCGTATTCGCCCGGCGGATCGAAGGTGGGGTCGGTGAGTATCCGCAGGCCGCCCAGCTCGAGGAGGGCGGTGGGTCCACCGACGGCACGGATCGTGAGCTTCTCCATGGCCGGAAGCCTCGCACTAATGCATCGAGCTCGCGATCCGGAGCGCGTCGGCCTTCGTGATGTGCGCCTCGAGCCGCAGCAGCAGGTCGCCCTGCCGCCACAGCAGCGTGTTGGTGGCGAGCCGCGGCGTGTAGCCCTGCACCTGGCCGTTCCGGTCCTTGTACATGAGGACGTGCGGCTCGCCCGCGATCCAGATCCCGCGCCCGCCGTTCACGGTCACCGGGGTGGCGGTTGTTCCCTGTCCCAGCGTCTTCTGGATGAAGACGGACTGCTGCCGGCCGCGGAACTCGGTGACCAGCATCCGCACGCCGCCCGGCCTGGTGTAGACGAGGGCGACCTGGCCGCCCGGAGGATCGTCGGCGAAGTACACCTCGTCCGGCGGCCGGCCCGGCGGCACGACAGGCGTGAACGAGACCGAACGTGCGGCCCCCGCCAGCGTGGTCCGCGTCCCGAGCGCGAGCTGGTCGCCCGCCGGCGTGGCCGGCAGCGTCGTAACGCGCTCGATCTTCACGCTGCGCAGGCCGAGCCAGTCGAGCACGGAGTGCCGCCAGTCCGGGACGGCGGCCACGGCCGTGCCGGCGAGCAGCAGCAGAGCGGCGAACGCGATCGCCACTGGACGCCAGGAAAGCCGCCGCGCCGGAGCCGGCGCCGCCCCCGACACCCGCGCGCGAACCGCGGCGGCCAGCGCCGGCGTCGGCGGGTAGTCGATCTCGATCCCGGCGAGTGCGCGCTCGAGCTCGCTCACAGCGACACCTCCTCGCCGACGGCGGCGCGCAGGCGGTCCAGCGCCCGCGACAGCCGTGACTTCACGGTGCCCTGCCGCCAGCCGAGCACCTGGGCGGTCTCGCGCTCGCTCAGGTCGAGAAAGAACCGGCAGGAGATCACGAGCCGGTCCTCCTCGCGCAGCCCGTCCACCGCCGCGAGCAGCGCGCGCCGGCGCTCGGCGGTCAGCAGAGCTGCCTCGGGGGACGGGTCCGCGCCCTCCGACGGCCGCTCCGCCGCCGCCCGCAGCGCCAGCGCCTCGCGCCGCCCGGCCGCGCGCAGCCGGTTGCGCGATTCGTTCACCGCGATCTGCATCAGCCACGGCCGGAGGGGCTCACCCGACCGGAAGCGCCCGAGCGCGGCGTATGCCTTCACGAACGCGTCCTGCGCGGCCTCCTGCGCGTCGGCCGCCGAGCGCGTGACCAGGTAGGCCGCGCGAAACACGGGCTCCTGGTACCGCTCGACGATCAGCTCGTATGCGCTCACATCACCGCGCTTTGCGCGCTCCACCAATTCGCTCTCGTCGAGCGACGTCTCGTTCAGCGGCCGGACCACCACCGCTGCTTCTACACCTCGGGCGCGGCGGGCGTTCCCTAGGACTCGAACGCCGCGACCGCCTGGTGAGCGTCGAGGTACTCCTCGCCGCGCACCACCACGTCGCCGTCGAAGCGCAGCACGAACGAGAGCTCGGCCGTGAGCTCGGGGCCGTCTTCGGAGCCCACGCGCCCCGTCATCGTGCCGAGCACCAGCACCGTCTCGCCGGCTTCCCGCATGTCGGACGCCTCGTAGTGGAGGCCGTGAACCGTGTCGAGCCAGTCGCGCAGATAGGCGGCGAGCTCCTCACGGCCGCGCAGCAGACGCGCGTTCGGGTTCTGCTCGCCGATCGCGTACTCGGTGTCGTCGGTCACCCGGGTGAGCATCCCGTCGACGTCCCCGCGGTTCCAGGCATCGAGGGAGCGCTGAACGGCCTCCATGTGCTCGCGGCTCACGGCCGCCGAGTATGTCCTAAGCGCTACTCGCGGCATTGGCCGGCGCGGTCGAGTGCACGAGCTCGCGGATCAGCGTGGCCAGCCGCTCGGGCTGGTCGAGGGGGACGAACGTGTAGCTGTCGTCGATCAGCTCGAGCCGTCCCTGCGACAGCCGTTCCAGCAGCCGCTCCGCGAGCTTCACCTTGAAGAACTTGTCCTCGCGGGCCCAGGCCAGCAGCACCGGGCGATCGAAGTCGCGCAGCCGTTCGGCCGCCGCCAGCGTGTCCTTGCTGTCTACGGCTCGCACGAAGCGCTCGACGTCGCGGCGGATCGCGCGGTTGCCGAAGTAGGACCGCATCGCGGCCTCGGTGAGCTCGTCGGGAATGCCGCGCTTGGACAGCCAGCCGAACCCGAGCGGCGAGTTGCGGAACGCGGCAAGCCGCGCCGGCTGGAGCGCCACGGCCAGGCCGCCAGGGATGCGTGAGACCCACTGCATGGGCTTGAAGGCGGGCGGGAAGAAGTGCTCGAACGCATCGGAGGGGGTGAGCACGAGGCGCGCGATCCGCTCCGGATGCTCGGTCACGAGGAGCTGGCTGATGGCGCCGCCGGTGTCGTTCCCGACGACCGTCACGCCGCCCAGGTCGAGCCGCTCGATCAGCTCGGCGAGCATGCGTGCCACTGAGCGCGGCGTCAGCTCGGCCTCCGGCTTCATCGGGTACTGGTGCGCGCCGAGCGGCAGCTCGGGCACCACGCAGCGGAACTCGCCCTCGAGGCGGGCCACGACGAGGCTCCACAACGCGCCGCTCGCCAGCAGGCCGTGGACGAAGACGATCGGCTCGCCGGAGCCCGTGTCGGTGTAGCGGATCCGTCCGGCTGAGAGGTCGATCTCACGCATTGCTGTCATGGCGGCTCCCATCTAGTATTCGCATACAGGCTGTACGGATTATGCATACAGACAGTACGAATGTCAAACTGGGGACCAAGGCCGCGCAGTCGGCTGCGACCCGCGCGAAGCTGCTGAAGGTCGCCCGCAGGCTGTTCGCCAAGAACGGCTACTCGGGCGTGGGCACGGAGGAGATCGTGAAGCGCGCCGGGGTCACCCGCGGGGCGCTCTACCACCAGTTCGAGGACAAGAAGGACCTCTTCCGCGCGGTGTACGTGCAGCTCGAGGAGGAACTGTTCGAGAAGGTCGCGGCGCGCGCGGGCACGCAGGCCGACCCGCTCGAGGAACTTCGGTCGGGCGCCCGCTACTGGCTCGAGCTGTGCCTCGATCCCGAGGTCCAGCGCATCGTGCTGCTCGACGGACCGGCGGTGCTGGGCTGGCACGAGTGGCGCGAAATCGGCGGCCAGTACGGCACGCAGCTCGTCGAGGCCGGGCTTGCGGGCGCGATGGAGGCCGGGCTCATCGAGCGGCAGCCCGTGCCGGCACTCGCACATGTGCTGATGGGCGCGATGGACGAGGCGGCCCTCTACGT
>DATNBJ010000103.1:0-11415 GCA_035572055.1 Thermoleophilaceae bacterium
TCATCTTGCAGGGGGGCGACGACGCGCCGCTGCCGCTGAGCGAGCCGCTGTGGCTCTTCTCGCAGCTTCCCGACGTGACGATGGCTCGCATCCCGCGCGCCGGCCACACCGTGAACCTCGAGGCGCCCGACCGGGTCAACCGCGTGATCGGCGACTTCTGCGCCGCGCTCAGCGAGAGCCTCGCGTCCGCCACGGGGGGCCGTTGACACACGTGTTCCGCGGCGCGTCACACGAGAACTGCTGGACCGAGCGGCGCTTCGGCAGCGCGGGGCCCAATTGGGGCCCAATTTGAAGTGAAGCAGTAGTCACTCAGGTGACCTGATTTGGCTCTAGAAAGCGGTATTGACCCTGGTGCTACGCCGCTCTGGAGGGTTGTGGTCCAGGCGGTCGCGGGTTCAAGTCCCGTCGCTCACCCCTAGAAAAGCCCCGCTATCGCGGGGCTTTTCGCTAAAGGGCCTCGCACGAGCCCGTCAGGCCTGAACACAATTTGAAGACCAATCGTCGAGGGAGGGCGCTGTCCGAAGCCTGGCTGAGCCGTATCCGAGCGGAGATGGACAAGCGCTTAGCAGAGTTGCGGCCTGCGGTCGAAGATCTCCCGCCTCGAGGCGGCCTCCTC
Organism: Thermoleophilaceae bacterium; assembly: GCA_035572055.1. Taxonomy (GTDB): domain Bacteria; phylum Actinomycetota; class Thermoleophilia; order Solirubrobacterales; family Thermoleophilaceae; genus JAICJR01. Next base: position 617 of record DATNBJ010000103.1, read on the forward strand.
GGCCTTGAGTACTTGCTGGGGCGTGAGGGCCGGGCGACCTATGTTTTCCGCCCCGGGGGGCGCCGTCGCGGCGCCCTAAGCCGGTATGTGGCTAAGGCCACGGGGCGTGAAGTTCGCCCCTTGCGAGAAACGCGGTCGGCATGCCCGCGAGGCTACGCGGCCGATGAGTCGGTCCACTCGCGCGACCGAGCTGCCGGTTGCCCGCGCCAATGATGGTGAATTAGGGTCCGCTCGTGGATCCGTCGGGCACGGCGAGTTCGTGCTACCGGGCGGTGATCGTTGTGGTGGCTCTTCCAGCCGCGGCGCTTTCCAGCTGTGGGGAATGGTGGAGTGCGGCGGTGCCGAGGCGTCGGCGCACATGCGGCTGCTCGCGCCGCCGGGCACGCCCGTCTGGCTCGAGACCGACCCTGGCCAGGACAGGGTGGACAGATACGGGCGGCTGCTCGCGTACGTGTGGCTGCCGAATCACCGCCTGATCGAGGACGAGCAGCTCAACGCCGGCTGGGCGACCAGCTACGTCTTCGACGGCAGGCCGGTGGCACGCTATTCGAGGCCGCTTGCCTCCGAGCGCGCGGGCAGGAGCGCGCGGCGCGGGGTGTGGGCGCGCTGCGGAGGGCGCTTCCACAGCGCTCTCTGAGCAGGCTCAGGCGATCTGGCTCGCCTGCAGGTGGTGGTACAGCCCCTCGCGGGCCATCAGCTCGTCGTGGGTGCCCTGCTCCACGAGACGCCCCTGCTCGAGCACGGCGATCGAGTCGGCGTCGCGGATCGTGGTCAGGCGGTGGGCCACGATCACGGCGGTGCGCTCTTCGAGCACGCGGTCGAGGTTGCGCTTCACCGCCGCCTCCGATTCGGTGTCGAGGGCGCTGGTGGCCTCGTCGAAGAGGAGCACCGGAGGGTCGTGGTAGAGGGCGCGGGCGATGCAGACGCGCTGCGCCTGCCCGCCGGAGAGCCGGATGCCGCTGTCGCCCACCTTCGTGTCGTACGCGAGCGCCATGCTCTCGATGAAGCCGGCGGCGTCGGCGATCTCGGCGGCGCGCTGCACGCGCTCCATGTCGGGGATCTCCTCGCCGAGTGCGATGTTCGCCGCGATCGTGTCGTCGAAAAGGTAGGGCGCCTGCAGCACCACACCGATCCGCCGCCGCAGCTGGCGCCAGTCGAGCTCGCGCATGTCGACCTCGTCGTACATCACGTTGCCCCAGCTCGGCACAACGAGTCCGGCGAGGCATCGCACCAGCGTGGACTTGCCCGAGCCGGAGCGCCCCACGAGGCCGAGCGTCTTTCCCGGCTCGAGCACGAGCGTGACCTCGTCGAGCACGCGCCGGTCCGGAGCGTCGGGGTAGGAGAGGCCCACCTGGTCCAGACTCACGCGCCCGGACAGCCGCCGCACGTTGCGCAGCGGCGTTCCGTTATGGATCTGCTCGGGGTCGGCCTCGAGCACGTCCTGCAGCCGCTGCAGCAGCACGGACGCCTGCAAGGACGAGTCCCAGAGCCCCAGGAGAGTGGCGATCGGTGCGTTGGCCAGCAGCACCAGTGAGTTGATCGCGACGAGCTCGCCGATCGTGAGCGTGCCGTTCGCCACCAGCAGCGCGCCGACCCAGAGGAACAGGACGAACAGCAGGAACCCGGCGACCTGCACCGCCGCGTCGTAGAACATGATCACCCAGTCGCCCTTGAACACGCGATCGGCGAGCTGTGCAAACTCGCGCCGGATGCCCTGCCGCATCCCCTCCTCGGCGCCCGCGCTCTTGGCTGCCTCGATGCCCTTGATCGCGTCGAGCTGCTTCGCGGCGTGCCGCGAATAGGCCTCCTCGAGGCTGTCGAACGTCGGCCGCAGGCGGTGCGATGAGTACCGCATCAGGCCCGCGTACACCGGCATCGTGCCGAGGAAGACGGCGGCGATGATCGGCGAGTAGGAGATCATCAGGAAGAGGGTCACCACGAGCTGGATCACCGCCGTCAGGCCGCCGACGATCCCCTGCACGAGCAGCGAGCGGACCTGACGGAGCCCGTTCAGGCGCCGCTCGATGTCGGCCGTGCGGCGCGCCTCGAAGTACTTGAGCGGCAGCTGAAGCAGCCGTGCCGAGACGAAGTCGAGCGTCTCGCCGTCAAGCCGCACCGCCGCGCGCGCGAGCATCCGGCGCTGGAAGAGGCTGATCCCGAGCCCCATGAACAGGAGCGCCACGATGATCGCGACGAGCAGCGATACCCGCCCGGAGTTCCCCTTGCCGGCGGCGTCGACCACGTGCTGCGTCATCACCGGCGCGACCAGCTCGAGCCCGGTCGCCGCGATCGCCAGGACGGTCGCGAGCGCGAGCTTGCCGCGCAGCGGTCGCACGAACGGGCGCAGCCAGTGGAGATCGAGGTGCTCCACCGGCGCGTCGGCGAGCTTCGGGGTTGGACGGAAGGTGGCGCACCAGCCGCTCCAATTCTCGTCGACCTCCTCGCGGCTGAGGCGGCGCAGGCCGCGACCCGGGTCGGCGACCCGCACACGATCGGGCTCGACGGCGTAGAGGACGATCCAGTGGTTGCCCTCCCAGTGGAGGATCGCGGGCAGCTGCAGCTCGTCGAGGCGGTCCTTGGAGGCCTTCAGCGCGTGCCCCTCCAGGCCCGCCTCCTCGGCAGCGCGCATGATCCCGCGCAGGCTCGTGCCCTCCTGGCCCGTCCCCGCGATCTGCCTGATGAACGGCAGCGACACCTTGCGGCCGAACGCGCGGCAGACCATCGCCAGCGCGGCAACGCCGCAATCGGCGAAGTCGATCTGGCGCACGAACGGGAACTTCCGCGGCGGAACCCACGCCTCCCGCGCCGCGGGCTCCTCGGACACCTCCACGCCGGCGGCGATGCGCTCGTCGGTCGACGGCGGCGGGAGCGGGGGGCGCTCCCTCACGCCCGAGAGCACGTCCCCGCCGCCGAAGTCGAGCGGGCGCACCGCGATACGGCTCAAGCGAAGCCGGGCCCGATCCTCGAGCCTGGACGAGAAGTCCTGGTCGAGCGCGCTCAGCTCGCCCAGCACGGAGCCATCGAGCTCGAGCAAAGTGCAGTCGCTGGCGGCGGTCACGGTCGCAAGGCGTGGGCTGCCCTGGAGGGCGCCGACCTCGCCGAACACATCGCCGCCGCGCAGGAAGCGCAGCTCGCGCCGGGCCTCGCCCTCGCCGGTCGACTCGACCAAGCGGCCCGACTGCACGATCCACCAGCGATCGGTCACCTCGCCCTCGCGCACGACCACGTCGTCCTCACGGGCGGTGACGTCGCGACCGCGCTCCACCAGCACCTCCACGGCCCGCGCGTCGAGCTGGCGGAACGTCTCGTCCATGCGCAGGAACGCCGCAATGCGCTTGGCGCGTGCCTGCGCGGCGAACGCCGCGGCTGCCTCGGGGTGGGCGCGCGCCAGGGCGAGCGCCACGCCGCGGTCGAGCCTCAGCACCCGAACGGCACTCGAGGCTGCGCGCAGCATGACCGCGGGCGGGTGCTCCTCCACAAGCCCGCGCTCCCCGCTGATCTCGCCGGGGCCGAGCACGCCGAGCGACACCTCGGTGTGGTCGGGCCCCTCGGCGATCGCCCGCGCCTCGCCCTCCACCACCACGACGAAGGCGCCGTCCTCGGGTGAGACCACGGTCTCGCCGAAGCGGTAAGTCCGCTCCTCGAAGCCGGAGAGGACCAGGTTGCGAACCTCTGGTGGCAGGTGGGCCATGAACGGCAGTGCGCGCACCACCGCGGTCGGCTCTGCCCATGCGGCCAGCTCAGGCTCTGTCAATCCAACGCACCCTTCCGGCGCGCAGCCGCGCGGCTGCGTCCATCAGTAGGTCCTCGCGCGCGCGCGCAACTATCTGGTCGTCCTCGACGTCCGGCGCCCGGCGCTCGCGGACCCGGGCGACCACGTGGTCGTCGCCGTCGCTCCACGGCCCGGCGACGTCACCGACCACCGCTCCGGCGAGCGTCTGCGCGAGCTGCGACGGCGCGTCCGCCAGCACAACGCGCTGCGGCGTGACAGCCACACCGGCGGCGGCGGCGACCCTGCTCGGGTTAGTCCCCTCCGCGAGCTGCCGCGCGGCCTCGGCGGCGGCGCCCTGCGACACGAGACGCAGCTCGTCGAGCTCGAAGCGACACCACTCGAGCTCGTTCTCGCGCAGGCGGCGGGACACCTCAGGGGGGGCCGTCACTGCGGTCTCCCAGTTGCGGTGAGCGTCGTCGAGCGCCGCCATCCAGGCCAGCCGCTCAGCGCGCTCCAGGCCGGCATCATCGACCGCGGCACCGGCAGCCGTGCGTACCTCCTCGAACACGAGGCGCTGGACCAGCCTGCTCTCGAGCGGCAAGGGCCTCGGGTCGACGCCCGTGGTGGCCGCGGACAGCATGCGATCCGCGAGCCACGCGCCGATCTCCCTGAGCGCTCCGGTGCAGATCGCCTCGGCCGGCAGCGCCTCCGCGACCTCGGCGGCCTCGACGGGCTCCGGTGTTCCGCCGCGGCGGCGCGCGACCGCCCTCGCGGCCGCAGCCTTGACGGCGGCCATCGTGAGTCCGCGCGGCTGCAGCCAGGCGCGCACGTCCTCGGCGCTCAGGAGCCCTCGCTCGAGCCGGAAGACGCGCACGTCCTCGGCGACATCGGCGTCCGGCGGCGGCTCCGCGGCGATCAGGCCGATGCCCTCCGCGAGCTCGCTCTCGAGCCGCTGCCAGCGGCCCGAGACCACACCCGCCGCCAGCAGTTCGCGTCCGGTCAGCTCGCGACCGTCGGCCGCCAGGAACACGGCTGAGAGCAGGTCCTCGATCGCGGCGCTCATGCCGTCTCCACCCGCCAGCCGTCTCCGTCGCGCACGATCCGCGCTGCCGGGCCGCCCTCGATCGCCACCGTCAGCTCGCCGCCCTCGAGGTCCACCTCGAGCCGTAGGACAAGACGGTTGCCGGTCTCCTGCGCAACCGGCGCCCCGTTTATCGCCGGAGACACCGTGGCTACGAAGACGGTCGTCCCGATGCCCAGCTCGTCGCCCGTGCGGAGCAGGCGCGGCTCGTCGATTCGCTCTCCGTTCACGAAGGTGCCGTTCGCGGACTGCTGGTCCTCCACGAGGAAGCCGTCATCCGCCCGGTAGACCCTGGCGTGGCGGCGTGAGATCTCTTCGTCGGGTGCGAGCGCACCGTCGAGCGTCTCGAGGCGTCCCAGCACGACCTCGTCCTCCACGAGCAGCTCCTGCCCGACTCCGAACCCGGCAGTGACAAGGAGCCGTAGCGCGCCCGTCGCCTCGGCGGTTTCCGCCGGGGTGGTGTCGACGGTGAGATCGACAGCCGCGGGCGCGTCCACGGCGGCCCGGGTCGGTACCAGCCCCCCCGCGGCGGCGATGAGCTCGGTGCAGCTCGCATACCGTTCCTCCGGCGCGATCGCCATCCCCTTGGCGATGACCTCGTCTATCCCGGCTGGAAGCTCCGGCCGGCTGGCCGTCGCGCTCGGGCGAGGGTCACCGAGGTGCGCGTACAGGACGTCGATCTCGCGTTCCCGCACGAACGGGGGCGCGCCGACGAGCGCTTCGTACAGCACGCAGGCGAGCGAGTAGACGTCCGCGCGATGATCGCGCGGCTGGGCGAGGATCTCCTCCGGCGCGGTATAGGGCATCGTCCCGATCAGCTGGCCCTGGACGGTGAGCGCCACGGAGTCCTCGGTGGGGTTCTTTGCCAGTCCGAAGTCGGTGAGGTAGGCGTACGGGCCGTCGGGCGTCGCCGCCACGATGATGTTCCCCGGCTTCACGTCGCGGTGGACGAGCCCCTTGGCGTGCGCGGAGTCGAGCGCGTCGGCGATCTGCGCGAGGATGGTGACCGCCACGGCGAGGTCGAGCGGCCCCTCGCGCTCGAGCAGCACGTGGAGGTCCGGGCCCTCGACGTACTCCATCGCGAAGAACAGGGTGCCATCCGGCGTCTGGCCCGTCTCGTAGAGGTGGAGGATGTGCGGGTGGTCGAGCGCCTGGGCGTATTCCGCCTCCCGCTTGAAGCGAGCGGCGAACGTCGACTCGTTGGAGGAGCGCTCCGACAGCACCTTGAGCGCGCACTTGCCGCCCTGCGCGCGCTCGGCGAGGTAGACCGTGCCCATGCTGCCCTCGCCGAGCACCGATTCGATCCGGTAACCGGCAATGTCTCCGCCGGGCGCCGGCGCGCTGGTCATGTCGAATCTGTACCAGCCACGCCCAGCCTTGTCACCCCACAAGCGGGGGCTCGGAGGCGAGCCGCGAGCGGTCGCGCGCCATCTCAGCCTCGTAGAGGCGGGCGAGGGCGTCGTGCACCTGCACCTCATCCATGTTCGCGCCGCGTTTGAGCAGCCGGTTGACGCTCATGTGAGCGAGTGAGCAGCCGATGTCGGGCAGCGGGAGCTCGAGCTCGCCCTCCTCGTCGAGCGCGCGCAGGCTGGCGAAGACCCCGGCGAGCACGGCCGAGCGCTCGCTCAGAGGGCCAGGCGGCGCCTCGACGGTCTCCATGAGCCGCGCCCGCTCGGAGCGCTCCTGTGTGCCGAGCAGGCGGCCGAGGGAGCGGCCCGGCGGGGCCCAGGCGGTGCGCAGCTGGACACAGCAGCTCCGCCTCGTCGCGAGCGGAAGGCCCGCGTCAGCGTAGAGCGCGGCGAGGCTCGCGACCGTCAGGTGCCGGCGCGTGACCGCGTCCATCCGCTGCTCCAGCAGCGCGAGCACGGCGTCGGAGTCCGCCTCGGCCACGCGCTCCATCAGCTCCACTCCCTCGATCCCTCCGTAGCGCTCCGCCTCGCGTTCGTACGTGTCGAGCGAGATCCGGTACAGCAGGCCCTCCGCGAGCGCCGGCGCGAGTGCCTCGTTCAGTGCCGGTAGCGCCTCGGCAATCAGCTCATCGGGGCGCCCGTGGAAGCGGACGCGTAGGTGCCGGCTCGGGTCGGCGTAGCGGATGAAGAACCAGCGATCGACAACGCCGTTTTCGCGCAGCTGGCGCACGAGCGGCCCGACGTGCTCGACGAGCACGCGATCGGCCCCACCGACCGGCCCGTAGAGGTTCGCGTAGAGCCACTCCGACCCGGGTGGGAAGCGGCGGCTCGATTCGTTCACCGTCTTGGGCGTCCGCCTCGGCGGAGCGGGCGTGCTCAGGCGGTCGAGCGTGAACGGCACCACGAGCTCGTGGACGTAGTGCCCGTCGGGACCGGTCACGGGGCTCTCCTCCGCCGCCGGCGCCTCGATGAACCGGACGATGTCGACGTCCTTGGCGGCCGCGAGGAAGGCATCGACGCTCAGCACGTTGCCGAAGTCGACGAGTACCCGGTTCTTCGGATGGTCGAAGGAGACCAGACGCGGGAGGCCGCGGGCGTCGCGCCACTCCTGGAGCCGGCGGAAGCCTGCGGCATCGGTGCCCGGCCGAACCTGCGCGAGCTCCTGCATGCTCACGTTCCAGCGGCGCAGCGCGAGGATCGCGCGGCCGCGCGTGACGCGGGGCAGCGCCGGAGCATCGCCGAGCAGGTCCCAGCTCCAGCTGAAGTAACCGGGACTGCGTTGCGCCTCGATTGAGAGCAGGAACCGCGCCGCGGGCAGTGAGACCCACATCGCGTTCATCGCGGTTGTGCAGCAGGGGACCACCCGCCTGCCGAGCGACTGCGATCGCAGCACAACCTGGTCGTTCTCGAGCGAGACCACGAGATCCGACGGCTCGATGCGCCGGTCGGGCGGCGCCCCCGAGCCACCGCCGTAGTCGATCTCCCACTCCCTGAGCACGGGCCGCTGCGTGATGTTGAAGCCGACCTCGGTCTCCGGTGCTATCGAGAGCTCCGCGAAGATCGCGCCCGGCTCGAGCGCCGCTTCGCAGCACAGGTGCTCGCGCACTTGCCGCTCGAGCTCCTCGTCGCCGCGGCAGAGCCGGCCGAGCAGCCGCGCTCCCGACGGACCGGTGACGGCCGGCTCGACGAGCCGGAAGTCCCCGTCGCGCCCGACGAGGCTCGTGAGCATCGCGAATGCATCGGGGAGTGCCGCTGGGCGCTGGCCGGAGAGGGTGGCGACGTCGGCGTCGCTCAGCTCCACGGTGCCATCGGCACGCCCACGGTCCACGAGCGCGAGCAGCGACCGGCGGCGGCCGGTGGTAGAGCCGTCCGTGGCCGGCTCGGTCGCCGTACCGTCGTCCGTCTGGGTGCCGAGCCGGATGCCGAAGTCGGGATCGAGTGCCTCGAGCAGCGGCACCCTCCGGGTGGCAAAACGCCGTTCGAACGCCTCCTTGAACGATCGCAGTGCGGCTCCCTCCGGCGCAGTGATGCGCGCGAGCAGGTCGATGTTGCGGCGCATCTCGGCCAGCACCCGCTCGGGCAGTCGGGCCTCGCCTGGCCGGCGGGCGTCGATCTGCAGGCAGTGGCGGCGGCTGAACTCGACGCCGGTGGGGGCGAGGGCGTCCGCGGCAGCTTCGATCACCTCGCGTGAGACCCTCGGCGCGGTCGCGACCAGCGCCACGGCGCGTTGGGTCGGCTGCGCATAGCGGTCGCCGTCGGGGAGCGAAGCGAGCGCCTCCAGCGCCTGCTCGGTCGGCTCGGGACCGGTGACCGTGACCTGCGCGACCGGCATGAGCAGGTCGCTCCTGATCAGCCGCCGGACGAGGTCGGGCGCGTGGTCGGCCGGGCTGCCGGCGGCCACGAGCGCGGTCGCGAGCGAGGCGATCGACGCACCGTCTGCGGCGGTCTCGAGCGCCAGCTCGATCGCCGGCGTCGAGCGCATCTCCACGAGCCGGTGGCCGCTCGAGCCCTGCTTCCGCGCGGCCACCCGCAGGCGTCCGCCGACCCGGTAGATCCCGGGGTTGCGCCTGACGACGAGCTCCGAGCTCTCGATTGCCTCGGAAGCGGCCCGCCGCACCACCTCCCGCAGGAGCCCGCTGTCCACCCGCGCGCGGACCTCGAGCTCGGACCGGGGACGGAGCTCCAGCCTCGCGTTGTCCCCGAACCCGCCGGTCAGGTAAGCACCCGCGAGCCCAAAGAGGTCGGGGCGGGACGCCAGCCGGGTGAGGTACCGGACCAGGGAGCGTTCGGCGGAACGGCCGCGTTTCGTATCGGGCTCGATGCGCCAGCGGGCAACCCCGTCGGCGAGGTCGGGCGAGGCGACCGCCAGCGCGTCGCCGATCTGCTCGTCCGCCAGGAGCTCCATCAACCGCACGCGGAGGAGCGCGCGGTCGGCGGCGAGCGCCTCCTCGAGCTCCGCGTCGGCTGCATCGAGGGCACGTATCCCCTCGGCCCAGCGTGACAGCGTCTCGAGGGCGAGGAGGGGCGCGCGAAGCGCGAAGAAGTCAGCGCGCGGCCGCGAGCTCATGCCGGTCGGCGCGGCCCTATCAAGGCTCGTGGTCGAACACGATGATCTTCCCGCTGTGGTCTTCGCAGGTGGTCTTCGTGAACTTGCACGTGCCGCCTAAGCACAGGACCGTGTAACTGCAGCTGGGCACGGTGCACGCCTTGCCGCCGGCGACGTCTTCCTGCGCCTGCGCGGGAGCCTCCAGGTCCTCGATCGCCTCTTCGGCGCCTTCTTCGCGTTTCTGCTCGTCTGTCATGGCACCTATCCCTACGCCTCGTAGACAAGAATCACCGTCGTGGCCCCACCGCAGGCGGACTTCGTGGCCTTGCACGTCGGCACCTGGCAGTACGTCTCCACGCTGGTGGTGTTGCCAGGCGCACACACGTTTGTCGGCTTGGCGCAGACGACTTTTCCGCCCACCACGTCGCCCTGCGCCGCGGCGGGCGCCTCGAGATCCTCGATCGCTTCGTCGGCAGCTTCTCGTTTCAGTTCCTCGTCGGTCATGAGGGCGCACCTCCTCCGATCTGTGCTCTCTACTGGAAGAAAATGACGATCTTGTGACTGTTGCGGTCGCAGACGGCCTGAGTGACCTCACAGCTGCCGGGCTGGTTGGGCGCGCACACCACCGACGGCCTGCCGCAACTCGGCGCCGGGTGGCACGCCATGCCGCCTCCTGCAACATCCTCCTGCGCGGACGCGGGAGCCTCGAGGTCCTCGATCTCCTCTTCGGCGCCTTCTCGTTTGCGTTCCTCGTCTGTCATGTCTCGCTGGCTCCTATTGCTCGTACACGACGATGTCGTGGGTCGCCGGCGCATCCATGCACCGCGCCTTGGTGTCGACGCAGCTGGGCACGGCGCACCTCATTGACGGTGTGATGCAGCACTTCCCCTTGGTGGGAGCGCCGCCCGCCACGTCCTCCTGGGAGTCCGCCGGGGCGTCGAGGTCCTCGATCTGCTCCTCGTCGCCCTCCTCTCGCTGTTCTTCGTCGGTCATGACCTAGCGGAAGTGCTGTTCCTTCTGAAGGCTCAGGCGGATGCACCTCGTGACCGTGTCCACGCACGTGGGGTCGACGCAGATAGTCGTCGGCTTGGCGCAGACGCCAAAACCGCCCGCCACGTCCTCCTGCTGGTCCGCCGGGGCGTCGAGGTCCTCGATCGTCTCTTCGGCGGCCTCGTCCTTGCGTTCTTCATCTGTCATTTGGAGCTCCTATTTCTCGTAAACGACGATGTCGCGAGTGGCGGTCTTCTCCGTGCAGTACGCCTCGGTGACAACGCAGGTGCCGCCGCCGCATTTCAGGGATGGGCGGCCACACGAACCGCCCTGGCAGCCGGCACCTCCGGCCACGTCATCCTGCGCGTCGGCGGGTGCTTCGAGGTCCTCGACCGGCTCCTCGGTGCCTTCCTTCCGGCGCTCGTCTTCGTCCATCGCGGCTACTTCGCCTGCACGATGATCACGTGCGTGGCGTTCTCGCAGCCGAAGGTGCTGGCCTTGCAGGTGGCAGTGATGTCACTGCACGCCACCACGACGTCGCTGGCCCTTGCACAGCTGGGC
>DATNBJ010000104.1:0-5172 GCA_035572055.1 Thermoleophilaceae bacterium
GCCGGGCCGGGTGGGCGGGGCGTTGGTGCTGTTTCACGAGCCCGAGATGGGTGTCGGGTCTCAGGTCTCGGGTCTCGGGTCTGAAGAGGCGCCGGCGGAGCCGGAGCACTGGGAGGAGCCGCGCGCCGAGCCAGAACCGGAGCACCACGAGGAACCGGAGCACCACGAGGAACACACGAGTCACGAGTCACGACTCACGACTCACGAGCCCCCAACCCCCAATCCCGAATCCCCAATCCCCAATCCCCAATCCCCCGAACCCCAGACCCTCACCGTCTACGAGACCCACCTCGAAGCGCCGGCTCCAATTTCAAGCGAGCGCCTGCGCCAGACGCTCGACGAGGAGGCCTTCATCGTCTCCTGCCAGCCCGTGCTCGACCTGCGCACGAACGAGATCGCGCACTTCGAGCTCGCCTTGCGAATGACGGACGAGAACGGGCGGCTCGTGCTGCCGCAGGCCTTCATGGGCGTGGCCGAGCAGTCCGGCCTCATGCGGGCCATCGACCACTGGCTCGTGCGCCGGGCGATCGGCCTGATCGCCGAGCAGCAGCAGCGCGGGCGCTACGTGCGCGTGGAGCTGAGCCTGTCCGCGCACTCGCTCGACGACAGCGAGTTGCCGTTCGCCATCGAGCAGGACCTGGCGGCCACGGGCGCCGAGCCGAGCCGGCTCGTGCTCGGCGTCACCGAGCAGGTGGCCGCCACGGCGACCGACGTGACCGCCGAGCTGGCGGCGCGGCTGAAGGGCATCGGCTGCCGCTTCGCGCTGCGCGAGTTCGGCCACGACTTCTCCGCCCTGCGCCAGCTCAAGAAGCTCCCGGTGGACTACCTGAAGCTCGACGGCGGCCTGATCGCCACCCTGGCCGACAGCCGCACCGACCAGCTCGTGCTGAAGGCGATCGTGGACATCGCGCAGGGCATCGGCGTCGAGACCGTGGCCGACTTCGTCTCCGACGAGCCGACGCTGGCGATGCTGAGGCAGGCCGGGATCACGCATGCCCAGGGCTACCATGTGGGACCGCCGCGCCGGGTTTCCGAGGCGTGGTCCCCGCCCGCGTGAAGCCAGCCCTAGCCGCAGCCCTCATAGCCACCCTCTGCCTGGCCGGAACGGCCTCCGCCGCCAAGCCGCCGCACAGGTGGCCGTCGCACCGCGTCGAGCTGGGCCTGACGGACTCACCGGGAGGCGCGGCGGCGCTGCGGCACAGCGCCCGCTTCGGCTTCCGCTACCAGTACCTGGCGGGCGGCGTGAACACCGGCAGCGGCTGGTCCGGCTGGAACCCCGACGGCACGTTCGTGAGCATGTACGCGCGCGAGTCGCTGGCGCACCACATCACGCCGGTGTTCACCTACTACATGCTGCGCCAGTCGCTGCCCGGCCGCGACGACGGCAACGAGCCGCACGCCGACCTGGGCAACCTGCGGAACACGGCGACGATGCGCGCGCTGTTCCAGGACTTCGAGCTGCTGCTGCGGCGGGCGAACGAGTCCCACGACACGGAGGTCGTGCACGTGGAGCCCGACATGTGGGGCTACATCGAGCAGGCGGCAAAGCGCAACGATGCGGCCACCGTGCCCGTGCAGGTGTCGGCCACGGGGCTGTCCGAGCTGGCCGGCCTCCCGAACAACGCCGCCGGCCTGGCCCAGGCCTTCGTGCGCCTGCGCGACCGGCTCGCGCCACACGTGCTTCTCGGCTACATGCTGAGCGTGTGGGGCTCGGGCACCGACATTCAGTACGCGGACCCGCCGACGCGGCAGGTCGACGGGTTCGCCGCCCACTCGGTCGCCTTCTTCCGCTCGCTGCACGCGCCGTTCGACGTGACCTTCTCGGAGTTCTCGGACCGCGACGCCGCTTTCAAGCAGAAGGTCTACGGCGATGGCGGCCGGTCGTGGTGGAAGGCAGCGGACTTCCGGCGCAACATCCGCTTCCTGCGCGACTACTCGCGCGGGACCGGCCAGGCGATCGTGATGTGGCAGATCCCGGTCGGCAACACCGAGATGCGCGCGGAGAACAACACCTGGGGCCACTTCCAGGACAACCGCGTGCAGTGGCTCTTGGGGAGGAACAGCCGAAGCCACCTGCGGCAGTACCGCGCCGCCGGGGTGATCGCCTACCTGTTCGGCGGCGGCGCGGACGGCACGACGTGCGCGTGCGACCGCCGCCACGACGGGATCACGGACCCGCCGGCGATCAACGGCAACACGCGCACCTCGCTGAGCGCCGATGACGACGGCGGGCTGTTCAGGGAGCTGGCACGCCGCTTCTACAGGCGCGCCGCGCTGCGGCTCTAGCCGGGCAGCGAGCGGTACGCGTCGTCGAGCAGCGGCCCGGGATCCTCGATGCCCAGCCGCTCTCGGAGGTAGCCGTCGGCCTCCTCGCGCGGTGCTCCGTTCGCCGCCATGTTCAATGCCACGAGCCGCGCCTGCCTGAGGGCTCGCGGCTCCCGCCGCGGCGCGACGCCGAGCTGGCCGCGCGCCACCTCGAGCTGCTCCTCGAGCCGGTCGGCGGCGGTGCGCATGTCGGCCACGAGCCCCGCCAGCTCATCCAGTGCCGTCAGTGCATCGCGACGCGAGTCGTACACGCCGCCAAGGCTAACCGCCCACAGGAGGTCGCGGGCGTTAGCCTTGGCTGGTGCTCGACACGGTCCGAGAACGCCAGTCCACCAACCCGCCCTCGGACGCGCGCCTGCTCGAGGACATCGTGCTGCAGGACCACGAGGGCCTGCCGGTGCGGCTCGGCGACACCTGGAAGGACAAGCCCGCGGTGCTCGCGTTCGTGCGCCACTACGGCTGCGTGTTCTGCCGCGACCAGGCCGTGCAGCTCCACAGGCTGCGCGACGAGTTCGAGGACGCCGGGGTGCGGCTCGTGGTGATCGGACACGGCACGCCCGAGATGGCCGCGTCGTTCCGGCGGGCGCAGGGGGTGGACCTGCCGGTGCTCGTCGACCCCGATCGCCGCATCTACGAGACCGTGGGGGCGAAGGTGGCCACGCTCGACGAACTGATCGGTCCGCGGCAGATACTCGCCGGGCTGCGCGCCGCTCTCAGCTCACGAATGAAGCAGGGCAGCATCGCCGTGCACCAGGGCCGGATCATCGGCCACGCCGCGCAGCTCGGGGGCGTGCTCGTGATCGCGCCCGACGGCTCGGTCCGCTACGCGCACATGTCCGACAACGCGAGCGACTACCCGCCGGCGCGCGAGGTGCTCGCGGCCGCCCGGGCCATCCGTCCGCACTTCAGCAACGGCAGCTAGCGCAGCCTGCGAGCGCCCGGCCCCGGGTCGGTCAGCGTGCCGCCGCGCGAGCGCCGGATCACATAGACGATCCCGGTCGCGCACGCCACCGCCACGAGGAAGCTCCAGGCGTTCCTGCCCGCGATCAGCGACGTGACGATCCCTCCGAGGAACGAGCCCGCGAGCCCGATCGCGATGGTCATGCCGATGCCCATCGGGTCAGGACCCGGGAGCGCCAGCCGCGCGAGGGCGCCGACGATCAGGCCGGTGATTGCGAGGTAGATGAGGAAAGCGATTAGTCCCATATGCAGCGCAGGGTACTTCCCCTGTCTGAGATCCCTCTAACGTGCGGCGTCCCATGAAGGCGGCCGTGGTCGGACACGTGGAGTGGATCGAGTTCGCGCGCGTGGAGCGGGTGCCCACGCCGGGCCAGATCGCGCACGCCGAGGAGTTCTGGGAGGAGGCGGCCGGAGGCGGCGGCGTGGCGTCGGTGCAGCTCGCCAAGCTGGCCGACCAGGCGCTGCTCTACACCGCCCTCGGGGACGACGAGCTCGGGCACCTGGCGAAGGAGCACCTGGAGGCGCAGGGCGTTCAGATGCACGCCGACTTCCGCGACCTGCCGCAGCGCCGAGGCTTCACGTTCATCGACTCGGACGGCGAGCGCACGATCACGACGATCCACGAGCGCTACGGCCCGAGCGGCGCCGACCGGCTCGCCTGGGAAGAGCTCGACAGCACCGACTGCGTGTACTTCGTCAGCGGCGACGCCGAGGCGGTGCGGCAGGCGCGGCGCGCGCGCGTGCTGGTGGCCACCGCTCGCTCGCTCGACACGCTGAAGGAGGCCGGCGTGGAGCTAGACGTGCTGGTGCACTCGAGCGACGACGCGAACGAGCGCTACGAGCCGGGCCAGCTCGAGCCGGAGCCCAAGCTGGTGGTCGCGACCGCCGGTTCGAAGGGCGGAACCTGGACCTCGGCAGAGCGGCGAACGGGCAGCTACCACGCGGCGCCGCTGCCCGGACCGGTGGTCGCAACGTACGGAGCGGGGGACAGCTTCGCCGCCGCGCTGACCTACGCGATGGGCGCCGGCTACTCGGTCGACGAAGCGCTGGCGGTGGCCTCGCAGTGCGCCGCGGCGAAGGTCACGGGGCGTCCGCCGTTCGGCGGGCAGCTCCACGCGAGCGAGCTCGCGCCACCTCGCTAAGGTGCCGGACTGAGCCCGTGGATTCGACCCTGCTCCGCAACCGACTCGTGATCGCCACGTCGATGTGGCGCGAGGCCACGAACGAGCCGCTGCCCCGGCTCGAGCCCGGAGATCCGGCCACCCAGATCGCGGACTTCGAGATCCGGCTCGTCCGCATGATCTGCAGCAAGGCAACGCCCGAGACGGCGAGCGAGGCTGCCGAGAGGACCTGGGACCTGGTCCACGATCGGCCCGACGGAGACCCTGTGAAGCAGGCCGTGGTGGAGGCCCACGAGGCGCTCGCGCGCCTCTCCGCTCACAGGGACTAGGGCAGGCGCCCGTGCCCGACGAGCCGGACCCGCGCCCACCATCGACCCTTGACGAGGAGCTGCTCGGCGCCGAGCTGCGCTCGATCGTCTCGACCCAGTCCGACGCCGCGCGGCTTCACCGCATCGAGAGCGAGATCGCCGCGGGCTTCCGGGCGCTGGCGCGCGTGGGCGCCGCCGTGTCGATCTTCGGCTCGGCGCGGACGCCGCACGACCACCCCGAGTACCGGCAGGCGCACGCGATCTCGCGCATGCTCGGCGAGGCCGGCTTCGCGATCATCACCGGCGGCGGCCCGGGCATCATGGAGGCGGCCAACCAGGGCGCCCGCGACAGCGGCGCGCTGTCGATCGGGCTCAACATCGACCTGCCGTTCGAGGTCGGGATCAACACCTACGTGGACCTGCCGCTCCAGTTCCACTACTTCTTCGCGCGCAAGGTC
>DATNBJ010000105.1:0-4398 GCA_035572055.1 Thermoleophilaceae bacterium
AAGCGCGCGGTATGGATTCCGAGCTGGAAGGCAGAGTCGCTGTCCCAGTCCGGATCCGAGATGAGCTGCATCGTGATCCCGTCGGCCAGGCTGAGCAGGATCGACGCGACGTCGCCGGGATCCTCGCGGAGCTTCAGCACGCCGGCCTCGTTCTTGTCGCGCAGGGCCGTCGCGATGTGGTCGCGCGTCTGCGTGTAGAGCTTGGCCATCTCGACGCGCAGCTCGTCGTTGTGACGCGAGGCGCTGAACATCTCGTAGATCACGGCCTGCGAGGCCGGGTCCTCGGCGAGGAACGCTCGGACCTGATTCACGAGGACGTCCACCACCGCGTCCAGCGAATCGGCGGGCGCGAGGTTGCGCTCGAGCGCCGCCACCCGCAGCTCGGTGTCGTGGCGCACCACCTCCACGAGCAGGCGCTCCTTCGAGCCGAAGTAGTAGTGGAGCAGTCCGCGCGAGACGCCGGCGAGCTGAGCCACCCGGTCGAACGTCGCGCCGGCGGCGCCGAGCGTTCCCACGCTCTCCCGCATCGCCGCGACTATGCGCTGCGCCTTCTCGCTCTCGAGCTTGCGTTCGCGAAGGGCGTCGGGCTGCACGGAGGCCTCCATCGCGGGCGAGTCTAGCTGGCTGGCCAGCCAGAGGGCATACCCATCTCCTGAGCAAACGATACCCTCGCGGGCGCGCCATGACCCTCCCTCGCGTCAAGCTCGTCGCCACCGGAGGGACCATCGCGATGACGGGCACGCCCGCCCACCCCGCGCACGGCGCCGACGAGCTGCTTGCGGCCGTGCCGGAGATCGCATCGGTGGCATCGCTGGACGTCGAGGACCTCTCCAACGTGCCGGGCGCGAACCTCACGCCGGCGGCCGCCGCGCGGGCGATCGGAGTGGCGGCTTCGGCGGTGGAGAATGGCGCGGCCGGGGCAGTGATCACCCAGGGCACCGACACGATCGAGGAGACCGCGGAGCTGGCGGAGCTCGTGTGGCCGCACGAGGCCCCGCTGGTGATCACCGGCGCGATCCGGGCGGGCGGGGCGGTCAGTGCCGACGGCCCGCTGAACCTGCTCGACTCGATCCGAGTCGCCTCCACCCCCGCGGCGCGAGGCCTCGGGCCCGTCGTCGTGTTCGACGGCGCGGTCCACGCCGCCGCCGAGGCCGTCAAGTCGCACAGCTGGCGAAGCGACGCGTTCTCCTCGCAGGCGCCGGTCGGCCACGTGCGCGAGGGCGAGTTCGTGGCGGCCCGCGAGCGTGCGCGGATGCCGGTGGCCTCGCCACTCGAGATCGAGCCGCTGCCGCTCGACCACTACGTGCCGATCCTCGCCGCGGCCGCCGGCATGGACTCGCGCCCGCTCGACGCGCTGCGCTCGGACGGCGCCGCGGCGATCGTGCTGATCTCGCTCGGCGCCGGCCACCTGCCCGAGGCGATGCTGCCCGCGGTGGACCGCACGCTGACGGCGGGCGTGCCCCTGATCGTGTGCGCGCGCCCCGAGCGCGGCGGCACCCTGACGGGCACCTACGGCTTCCCGGGCTCGGAGACCGACCTGGCGGAGCGCGGCGCGATCCTGGCCGGGACCCGCTCCCCGTGGAAGGCGCGGATCCGGGTGCTGCTGGCGCTCGGCCTGGGGCGCGAGCCGAGCGATCTCTTCAACTAGCCAGAAGGACGGAAATTGCGGCTTTTTTCGCTCTTCGGCTCGTACAAATGCGCGTAGACGCTGAGCGCGAACGCGCCTAGGGTTTAGGTCGGTAAGTCAAAAGGGCGTACCCGAGTCCTTTAGGCAGGGTGGGCGGGCCGCACAGGCCCGCCCTCTCTGACTCCCTCGCCGCCGGCCGGCACCACGCAAACGAAAAGGGCGCCCGCAGGCGCCCTCTCGATGGTCTTTCGCGCGTCGGCTAGGAAGTGCTGCCGACAGGTGCGGCGTTGGTGGCGCTCGGCTCCGGCGTGGTGGTGGAGCTGTACTCGAACTCCTCCTCCGACCCGAACAGCGCGTCCAACACCTTGGACCGCAGGTTCTCGCTGAGGGCGAGGGCAAGGCCCGCGCCGATCAGGAGCAGCAGCAGCCCGCTGCGTCGCCTGCGCTTCGAAGACTGCTTGGCACCACGGAGCGACTTGGCCGCGTCGTTGAGCGATGCGGCTGCCTCCCTGAGCTGCTTCTGTGTCTTCTTGTCCTCGGTAAGAGCCTTCACGGGGCCCTTCCCGTTCGACATCCGGCCGTAGACCTTGCGAGCCGACTCGAAGGCCGTCCGCAGGTTGTCACGCAGCTCTTCGTCCTCGATGAGCCGCTGAACGTACGGGTTGTCCCGCATCGCCTTTCCCGCGGCCACGGCGCCGGCTCCAGCCTGTGCGCTCCGCTTCTTCTTTGATGCCATAGCTCTCCTCGGGATCCGGTTGCAGGCCGAGAATACTCGGCCAGGTTACCGGGGGAAAGGCATTTCACACCTGGTTAGGCGCGGCGCAGGCGCGGATCGGGCGTGTCGAGGGTCCAGCGACTCCGTCACTTGGAGCGGGCGCGCTTCTTCTCCGGCTCGAGAGCCAGCGGCAGGACCTGGTCGATGTGGCTCACGAATTTGAACTCGATGCCCTTCAGGAGGTTCGGCGGAAAGTCGTCGAGATCGGGCTCGTTCAGCTTGGGCGCGAGCACGAGCCTGACGCCGGCGCGCTGCGCCGCCAGCGCCTTCTCCTTCAGGCCGCCGATCGGCAGGACCTGCCCGGTGAGGGTGATCTCACCGGTCATCGCCACGTCCGAGCGCACCGGCCGCGCGGTGAGCAGCGATACGAGCGCGGTGGTGATCGCAATGCCGGCGCTCGGCCCGTCCTTCGGGATCGCTCCCGCCGGTATGTGCACGTGGATGTCGTGGCTGCGCAGCCAGTCGGCGGCGTCCTCGGCGCCCCAGCGCCCGGCGTTCGCCTTGACGTACGACAGCGCCGCGGCGGCCGACTCGCGCATGACGTCGCCGAGCTGGCCGGTGATCTGGAGCCTCCCCTCACCGGGGAACGCCGTGGCCTCGATGAAGAGGATCACGCCTCCCACCGGCGTCCAGGCCAGGCCGGTGGCTACGCCGGGCTGCCGCGTGCGCTGCTTGATCTCCTCGCGGATGAAGCGCCGCTGGCCCAGCAGCTCGCGCACCTGCCGCGCGCGGATCACGCGCTTGCGGTTGCGCGTGCCCTCGGCGAACTCGCGCGCCACCTTGCGGCACACCGCGCCGATCTCGCGCTCGAGGTTGCGGACGCCCGCCTCGCGCGTGTAGCCCTCGACGATCGCCTTGAGCGCGTCGTCGGCGAACTCGATCTTCGTGTCGCTCAGGCCGTTGCGCTCGATCTGGCGCGGGACGAGATAGCGCTTGGCGATCTCGAGCTTCTCCTCCTCCGTGTAGCCCGCAAGCTCGATCGTCTCCATGCGGTCGCGCAGGGGGCCCGGGATCGGGTCGAGCATGTTCGCCGTCGTGATGAAGAAGACGTTCGAGAGGTCGAACGGGAGGTCCAGGTAGTGGTCGCGGAACTCGGAGTTCTGCTCCGGGTCGAGCACCTCGAGCATCGCGCTGGCGGGGTCGCCGCGGAAGTCGGCGCCCATCTTGTCGATCTCGTCGATGATCAAAACGGGGTTGTTGGAGCCGGCATCGCGGAGCGCGCGGATGATGGTGCCGGGCAGCGCGCCCACGTAGGTGCGCCGGTGGCCGCGGATCTCCGCCTCGTCGCGCACGCCGCCCACCGAGATGCGCTCGAAGTTGCGGCCCATCGCCGCGGCGATCGAGCGGCCCAGCGAGGTCTTGCCCACACCGGGCGGGCCGACGAAGCAGAGGATCGACGAGCGCGCGTCCGGCTTCAGCTTGCGCACGGCGAGGAACTCGAGGATGCGGTCCTTCACCTTCTCGATGTCGTAGTGGTCGCGGTCGAGCTGGCGGCGCGCCTTCTTCAGGTCCAGGTCGTCGTCGGTCGACTTGCTCCAGGGCAGCGAGACGATCCACTCGAGGTAGCCGCGGATCACGCCGTGCTCGGGCGACTGCGGCGGGAGCCGCTCGAAGCGGGTGAGCTCGCGGTCGGCGACCTCGCGCACGTGGGCCGGCAGCTCGGCAGCCTCGATCTGCTCGCGCAGGTCGTTGACCTCGGCCTGCGTCTCGTCCACCTCGCCGAGCTCCTGCTGGATCGCCTTTATCTGCTGGCGCAGGAAGTACTCGCGCTGGGTCTTGTCCATCTCGGACTGGACCTGCGACTGGATCTTCGACCCGAGCGATATCACCTCGAGCTCGCGGGTGAGCAGCTGCGAGAGGAGCCGCAGCCGCTTCGCCACGTCGCGCTCCTCGAGCAGCTCCTGCTTCTCCTCCATCTTGATTCGAAGCGAGCCCGCAATCATGTGGGCGAGCGTCGAGGGATCGTCGATGTTCGCCACTGCGATCTGCAGCTCCT
>DATNBJ010000106.1:0-15719 GCA_035572055.1 Thermoleophilaceae bacterium
CTTGCCGGTGACCCGCGCGCCGGGGATCTCCTCGTGCATGCGGTTGATGCAGCGCACCATCGTCGACTTGCCGGAGCCGGACGGGCCGATCATCGCGGTGACCTTGTTCGGCTCGTATTCGATGTTGAAGCTCTTCACGGCCTGCTGGTCGCCGTAGTACGCGTTCAGGTCCTGAACGGCCACGTGGCGGCCCGTGGCCTCGGTCACCGTGGAGTGGGCGAAGCGCCCCGCCTGTTCGGTCGTCGCCGTCGACTGTTCCGTTGTGGGTTGTGTGGTCATGCGACGCGGCTCCTCCGGGCCACGAGTCGAGCGATCAGGGTGAGCACGAGCACCAGCAGCACGAGCGTGAGCGCGGCGCCCCAGGCTCTCGCGACGAGCCTGTCCTGGGCCTGGCCCACATCGGTGAAGATCTGGACGGGCAGCGAGTTCATCTTGTCGTTCAGGTTGAACGAGGTGCCGTTCACCACCGCGGCGGTGAAGAGCAGCGGCGCGGTCTCGCCCGCCGCCCGTGCGACGGCCAGCAGGATGCCGGTGATCAGGCCCGACAGGGCCGTGGGCAAAACGACGCGGAACACGACCCGCCAGCGCGGCGCGCCGAGTGCCAGTGCCGCCTCGCGCAGCGAGTCCGGCACGAGCAGCAGCACCACCTCGGAGGCGCGCGTGATGATCGGCAGCATCAGCAGGGCGAGGGCCACCGAGCCCTTCCAGCCCGCATAGCCGCTGCCGCCGAAGCCGCTCAGGATCAGCACGATGTAGATGAACAGGCCGAACACGATCGACGGCACGCCCGTCATCACGTCCACGAAGTAGCGCACGGCGCGGGCGAACGCCGAGTTCTTGCCGTACTCGGTGAGGTACAGGGCCACCCCGACGCCGAGCGGCACCGAGATCAGGGTGGCGACCAGCACCATCTCGATCGTGCCGAGGAAGGCGCTCTTGATGCCGCCCGGATCGCCGAGGAAGTTGCCGGTCGGGTCGGTGGAGATGAAGTGCCAGCTGATCGCGGAGATGCCGCGCTTGATCACGTACCAGAGCACGAGCACCAGGGGGATCAGCGCGACGATGGTTGCCGCCCCGAGCATCGTCCGGCCGGCCTTGTCCGTGCGCTTGCGGCGCGCGCTGACCACCGGCAGGATCGAGGTGCTCATCCCGTCACCGCCACGTTCCCGATGTCGCGCCGGCCGCGTTGGCCGCGGATCACGAAGAAGCGCGCGATCGCGTTGACCACCAGGGTGAGCACGAAGAGCACGAGGCCGGCGGCGATGAGCGCCGCGCGGTGGACCGGGTTCGACGCGGCCTCACCGAACTCGTTGGCGATCACGGCCGCCAGCGTGTAGCCCTGGTCGAAGAGGTGCTTGCCGATGTTCGGCGCGTTCCCCACGACCAGGGTCACCGCGATGGTCTCGCCGATGGCGCGGCCGAGGCCGAGCATCGCCGCGCCGGTGATGCCCGCGCGCGAGTAGGGGAGGATCGCCATGCGGATCATCTCCCAGCGCGTGGCGCCGAGAGCGAGTGCCGCCTCCTTGTGGTCAGGCGGCACCGTCGCCATCACCTCGCGGGTGATCGCGCTCACGATGGGCAGGATCATGATCGCGAGGATCAGCCCGCCGATGAAGTAGTTCGGCCCGGCCACGTGAGCCCCGCCGATGAAGGGGACGAACGAGAACGTGTCCGTGAACCACTGCTCGATCGGCTTCAGCCTCGGCACGAGCACGAGCACGCCCCAGAGGCCGTAGACCACCGACGGGACGGCGGCCAGCAGGTCGAGCAGGATCGTCAACGGGCCCTTGAGCCCGCGCGGGCACAGCTCGGTGACGTAGAGCGCGGCGGCGATCGCCACCGGCACGCCGATCAACAGCGCCACGGCGGAGGTCACGAGCGTTCCCACCACGAGCGGCAGGGCGCCGTAGACGTTCTTCGCAACGTCCCAGTTGTTGTCGAACGTGAAACCGAAGACGCCGAAGCGGGCGAACGCCGGGTGCGCCTCGATGTAGAGGCGGACGAAGAAGAACCCGATCAGGAACAGGATCAGCGCCGCGATGGCGGTGAGCCCCCACTTCAGGATCTGATCGGGAAGCCGGCTCAGCGGCGACCGCCCCAAGATCGGACGGTCGCCGCGAGCGCTGACGGTTGCGGATTCCACGGTGCTAGAGAGCCGCTCCGTCGCACTGCAACTTCGCGACCTGCGCCTTGGCCTTGGTCAGCAGGTCGGCGGGCAGCGGCGCGTAGAACAGCTGCTTCGCCACGTTCTGGCCGTCCGCCAGCCCGTAGTTGATGAACGTCTTGAGCGCCGTGGCGTTCGCCTTGCTCATCCCGCCCGCGCACAGGTCCTGGTGCACGTCGATGAACGTCTGCGACACGATCGGGTAGGCGTCCGGGTTCGGCGAGTCGATCGTGCTGATCCCGAGGTCCTCGGGCACGTCGATGCCGGTGCCGGCGGCGGTCGTCGTGTCGAGGGTCGGCTCGACGTACTTGCCGGCCTTGTTCTTCACGTCCGCGGTCGTGAAGTTGTTCTGGAGCGCGTACGCCTCCTCGACGTAGCCGATCGCGCCCTGCGTCTGCTTCACGGCGGCCGCCACCCCGGGGTTGCCCTTGGCGCCCGTGCCGGTCGGCCACTTCACGTCCTTGTCGGCGCCCACCGACGACTTCCACTCCGGGCTGTAGTTGGAGAGGAAGGTCGTGAAGCCCTTGGTCGTGCCCGACGAGTCGGAGCGGTGGACCACGGTGATGCTCGAGTCAGGCAGCTTGACGCCGGAGTTCTGGCCCGCGATCGCCGGGTCGCTCCACTTCTTGATCTTCCCGAGGTAGATGTTGGCGATCGTGGGCCCGTCGAGCTTGAGGCCCTTGTCGACGCCCGAGAGGTTGTAGGACACCGTGATGGCGCCGAACACCGTCGGGATCTGGACCGGCGCGCCGCCCTTGATCGTCTTCAGGTCGTCGGGTGTCAGGGCCGGGTCGCTGGCCGCGAAGTCCGCGGTGCCGGCCGCGAAGGAGGCGACGCCCGCCCCCGAGCCCACGCCCTGGTAGTTCAGGGTGATGCCCTGCTTCTTGAGCTCGCTTCCCCACTGCTGGTAGATCGGCTGGGCGAGCGTGGAACCGGCGCCATTGACGGTGCCGCCGGCGGAGCTGCCGCCCTCGCTGCCGCTGTCCGACGCCGACGGGGAGCTCGTCCCCTTATCGCTGCTGCTGCCGCAGGCTGCCACTGCAAGGGCGGCTGCCGCCGCTACTGCAACCGCCAAGAGATGGCGTGACTTCACAAAGGGCTCCTTCACTTGCTTGCTGGGTCGGCGCGACACTCGCAGCGACCCGGGAGCAGTCTGTTACGCCCGTGTAGCCGACTTGTGAAAAGGATGTGAACGGGCCGTGAACCGGCTTCGTTGCCCTCCGGAGCCTCAATACACTGCGCCTCAGATGCACGAGAACACCTCGGTCGCGCCGGTCGCGCCGGTTCAGTTCCCGAGCAACCTCGGCGTGCGCGTCCAACCTGGGCCCATACGACTAGCGGTCATCGACTCGGACTCCGGCTTCGTGCGCGTCCTGGTCAAGCGCATAGGCGAGATGGGCTGGCAGCACCGCGTGCTCACGGCGCCCCCTCGCGCCGAGGACCTGCTGTCGATGCGCCTGCACGCGCTCGTCATCGATCTCGCCATGCTCGGCCCCCAGGGCTGGGAGTTCCTCGAGAGGGTCTGTGACGCGCTGCCCGGCCTGGGCGTGGTCGTCTGCACCGGCCAGTCCACCGTGGCCCAGCGCGTCCGCGGCCTGCGCATCGGGGCCGACGACTGGGTCACGAAGCCATGCCACCCGCAGGAGGTGATCGCCCGCGTCGAGGCAGTGGTCCGCCGGCGCAAGCGCACCACCGGCCTGGCCGACGAGGCGCCGCTGGTGGCCGGTGAGCTCGAGATCCGCACCGACCAGTTCCAGGCGTTCGTCGGCGGCCAGAGCATCGACCTCACGCGGCGCGAGTTCGAGCTGCTGCACCTGCTGGCCAAGGCGCGCGGCCGGGTGCTCGAGCGCGACGAGGTCTACCAGCACGTCTGGGGCTACGCGATGGTGCACGGCGACCGATCGGTGGACGTCTTCGTCCGCAAGGTCCGCCAGAAGATCGAGCGCTTCTCGCCCGACTGGCGCTACATCCACACCCACTTCGGCATCGGCTATCGCTTCGAGCCCGAGCTTCCCGACGGCGGGCTCGCCGACGCCCCGCCCTCGGACCCGCTCGGGGACGAGCTGGCGGAGGAGCCGGACGAGGTTCCGTCCAGCGCGTGAGCAGGCGTGCGAGAAGCGGACTTCTCGGGTGTCGGGTGTCGGGTGTGGGGTGTCGGGTGTGGGGTGTGGGGTGTGGGGTGTGGGAAACGACTCGGGCTCCAGCCGTTCCCCACACCCCAGACCCCACACCCCAGACCCGCCGTACTACAACGCGTGCCCAAACCGCACGTCCGGCAACAGCCGCCCCACCCAGCGCGGCGCGTACCAGGCCCAGCGGCCCAGTAGGCGGAGCATCACCGGCACCAGCAGGAGGCGGACCAAGAACGCGTCCAGGAGGACCGCGACTCCGAGGATGACGCCCATCTCCTTGGGGGGCAGCGGGCCGGACAGGGCGAAGGTGAAGAAGACCGCCACCATCACCGCAGCCGCGGCGAAGATCACCCGGCCGGAGTGCGCCACGCCGCCGACCATCGCCTCGTGCGCGTCTCCCTGCGAGCCGTCCCAGTGCTCCTTCGCCGAGCTGAGGAGGAACACCGTGTAGTCCATCGAGATCGCGAAGATCATCGCGAAGAAGAACACGGGGCCCCACGCGTCGAGGAAGCCCTGCGGCTCGAAGCCGAGCAGCGAATGCAGAGAGCCGCCCTGGAAGATGAAGCGGGCGACTCCGAACGCGGCGCCCGTGGCCAGCAGGTTGGTCACCACGCCGACCGCCGCGATCAACGGCGCCTGCAGTGCGACGAGCAGCAGCAGGAAGCCGAGCCCGAGCACCACGCCGATCACGAGCGGGGTCTTGGCGGCCAGCGCCTTCTCGAGGTCGTGGTTCTCGGCCACGGCGCCGCCGACCACCGTGCCCTGCGGCAGCGTGGAGCGCAGCCGGTCGATCGTCCGGCCCACGGCCTTGTTGGACGGGTCCTGCTTCGGCACGGCCTGCACGAGGGCGAGCCCGCCCGCGCCGCTCTGCGTGGGCATCACGCCGGCGATGCCGGGGTCGCTATTTGCGGCCGCCGCAACCTGGCGCGCCTGCCCGGCGGGGGCGACGAGCTGCAGCGGGCCGGTGGCGCCGGGGCCGAAGGCCGACTGAACCTGGTTGTAGCCCTGGCGCGAGTGGTCGCCCGAGGGCACCACCTTGATCGAGGGCATGCCGGTCTTGAGGCCGAGCACCGGCAGCGCGAGCGCCAGGAGCACGGCCGTGGCCCCGATCGCGTACGGCCACGGGCGGCGCCAGAGCCGCTCGCCCCAGGCGGCGAAGCGCGCCGAGCGGTGCTCGCCGGAGTGCACCCACGGCAGCGAGAGCTTGTCGACCCGCGGGCCGAGCTTCGCGAGCACGGCGGGCAGGAGGGTGAGCGTCGCCGCCAGGACGAAGATCACCGACAGCATGATCCCGAGGCTCATGGAGCGGAAGGCCGGGCTGGGGACGAGCATCACCGCGGTCAGCGAGATCAGCACCGTGAGCCCGGAGAAGAGGACCGCCTTGCCGGCGGTGTCCATCGTCACCGCGGTCGCCTCCTCGGCGCTGAGCCCGCTGCCGAAGAAGGCGGCGCGGAAGCGCATCACCACGAACAGCGCGTAGTCGATGCCGAGGGCGAGCGCGAACATCAGCGCGAAGTTCATGGCCCAGATCGAGATGTCGAGCAGCTGCGTGCCGATGTAGAGCGAGCCGGCCGCGGCCACGAGGCCGACGATCGTGAGCATCAGCGGCAGCCCGGCCGCCACGAGCGAGCCGAAGGCCAGCACGAGGATCGCCATCGTGACCGGCCAGGAGATGACCTCGGACTTGAGCATCGCGGACTTGTTCGCCTGGTTGAAGTCCGACCACATGCCGGAGGCCCCGGTGAGGTTCACGCTCACCTGGTCCGATCCGAGCCCGGCGAGCGAGCCCTTGAGGGAATCCGCCGCGCGCACCATGTCGTTGGAGCTCCTGGCGGCGCCCGCCTGGATCACGGCGGTGTGTCCGTCGCGCGAGACCTGCGGCGCGACCACCGCGCTCACTGCCGGGCTCGAAGCAAGCATGCGCTGGGCCGCGGCCGTCGCCCGCCTGAACGCGGGGCCGGTCGCGGTCTGCGAGGGCGAGTGGACCACGACCATCAGGCCGTAGCTCGAGAGGCCCTTGAAGTTCTTGTCGATGAGCTGCCGGGCCTGCACGGACTGCGAGCCCGACGCCTCCCAGCCGGCGCCAGACAGCGCCTTCTCCACGCGCGGGGCGAGCATCCCGAGGCCGATTGCCACCACGATCCACGCCGCGATCACCACACCGAAGTGCGTGGCGGTCCAGTGACCGAGGCGCCCGATGGGACCGAGCGAGCTCATCGGTCCACACACGAGCGCACACCGAACACGCGCCCGAGGACGATCGATGCCGGACACGCCCCAACCGCCACGTACAACCACTGGTTGACGCCGACGAAGGCGGTGAGGAGCAGGAACCACGGCGAGACCAAGGCGGCGAGCAGGGCGCTCAGCAGCGTCACCGTCCCAGCGATGGCGAACAGCACGCGCTCGAGCGGCCAGGTCATGACTGCGCACCTCCCCTGAGCAGCGCGTCCAGCTCGCTCACCTGGCGGTGCAGGCCGCCGCACACGTGCTCGCAGAGCTCGAACACGCCCTGGTCGGCGATCGAGTAGCGGGCGTAGTTGCCGTCCTTCGTGCGGCTGACAAGGCCCGCGCCGAGCAGCACGCCGAGGTGCTTCGACACGTTCTGCTGCGACGCGCCGGTGGCCTCCTGCAGCTCTTGAACGGTGGCGTCGCCATCGCGAAGACGGTCGAGCAGCTTGATGCGCATCGGCTCGCCGAGGACCCGGAAGCGCTGCGCGATCAGGTCGACGAGCGCGTCGGGAAGCGGGTGGGGAACTTCGATTGCCTGGTGCATAAGCGCAACAGTAGCACAACTACAAAGTTGTACATACGTATAGATGTCCACCTCGATTCCGTAGTTGCCCGCTGCCGACCCCGAAGCCGGTGGCCGCCGCGCTGTGCACCGGTGAGATCGGCCACTGCTTCGCATGCGGCGGAAGGGTGAGGCTCGGCGAGCCGCACGTCCGCCTGCGCGGCGTCGTGTTCCACAGCGCGTGCGCCCGCCACAGGCGCCGCCAAGCGTAGGTACAGCCCGGATACAGTCCCGAGGCGAATGATCTGGCTGCTCAGGCATGGGGAAGCGGCGGAGGGCCGGCCCGACGACCAGCGCCCGCTGACGGAGCTCGGTGAGAGGCAGGCCCGCGCGGCGGGTGCGGCGCTCGCGAAGCTCGGGGTGAGGGTCGAGGTCTGCCTCTCGAGCCCGAAGAAGCGCGCCCTCGACACGGCGCGCCTCGCGTGCGAGTCGCTCGGCATGGAGGTGACGGTCGACGAGCGGCTGAAGGGCGGTCCGTTCGACCCCGAGGAGCTGGTCGGCGACGCCGAGGCGCTGCTCGTGGGCCACGACCCGGACTTCTCCGCGGCGGTCCATGCGGCCACCGGCGCCCAGGTGCGGATGAAGAAGGGCGCTCTCGCCGGCATCGAGCGGGGCGAGCTGAAGGTCCTGCTGCGCCCGAACGAGACCTTCACGCTGGCCGAGTGAGCGTGGCCTACGCCTGCATCGACATCGGCAGCAACACCACCCGCCTGCTCGTGGCGGAGCCGAGCGACGACCGGCTCCGCGAGCTGATGTCCCAGCGCGCGTTCACGAGCATCGGGCGCGCGATGTCGAAGGGAAGGATCGCCCAGCGCAAGATCGCCGAGACGGCTGCCGTCGTCGCCAAGCAGGCGCGGCTCGCGCGCGAGCTCGGCGCCCACCAGATCGTGGTCGTGGCCACGGCGGCCGTGCGCTCCGCGAAGAACCGGCGCGAGTTCGAGCTGGCGGTGGAGGAGGAGTGCGGCCTGCCGGTGCGCGTCCTCTCCGAGGACGAGGAGGGCCGGCTCGCGTTCCTCGGTGCCACCCGAACCTTCAGTGGCCCGCTCGACGGCCCGATCGCCGTGGTGGACGTGGGCGGCGGCTCCACCGAGGTGGTCATCGGCACCATGGCCGAAGGGGCGACCTGGGCCGAGTCGTTCCGGATCGGCTCGGGCTTCCTGGCCGACAGCTATCTCCACTCCGATCCGCCCGCGGCGGCCGAGCTCCAGGCGGTGCGGCTCCACGCGAGCGGAGCGTTCGAGGGACTGCGGATCCCACCGGCGCGGCACGCCGTGGCCACCGGCGGCAGCGCCAACGCGCTGCGGCGGCTGATCGGCGGCGAGCTGGTGAACGAGACCCTCGAGCGCGCGATGCGCCTGCTCACCCAGCGGCCCGCGGCCGACGTGGCCACCCGCTTCGAGCTGGTGCCCGAGCGCGTGCGTGTCCTGCCCGCCGGCGCGCTGATCTTCGCGGAGCTCGCCGAGCGGCTGGACCTCCCGCTGGCGATCTCGAAGGGCGGCGTGCGCGAAGGCGTGATCATCGATCTGCTCACCCGTGAGCAGGTCGAGGCCGTGTGATGGAAGTTTCAGCATTTTCCGGGAAGAGCCCAAAGCGCTACCGTGAACGAGGGGCCTGACTCGTGGAGCAAGCTGCGGACACTCGCGAATGGACTGACGGCGCCGTCGCCGACGCGTCGGTCGGGACGCCGGAGGCGACGGGCCCGCGCTACGTGAACCGCGAGCTGTCCTGGCTCGACTTCAACGAGCGGGTGCTCCAGCTCGCCGAGGACGAGCACCTGCCGCTGCTCGAGCGGGTGAAGTTCCTAGCGATCTACACGACGAACCTGGACGAGTTCTTCATGGTCCGCGTGGGCGGCCTGCACGATCAGGTCGATGCGGGCGTGGACCATCGCTCTCCGGACGGGTTGACCCCGGGGGAGACCATCGACGCGATCGCGCGCCGGGTCACCGACTTCGACAGCCGCTGCTCGCGCCTCTTCGACGAGCTGCGCCCGCAGCTCGAACAGTCGCGGATCCGAGTGCTCACCTGCGACGACTGCTCGCCCGAGGAGCTGCGCGAGCTGGATCGCCACTTCGCCGATGAGATCTTCCCGGTGCTCACGCCGCTGGCGGTCGGCCCGGGGCGGCCGTTCCCGTACATCTCGAACCTGTCGCTGAGCCTGGCGGTCTGGCTGCGCGATCCCGTGACGCTCAACGAGACCTTCGCTCGCGTGAAGGTGCCGAAGGAGGTGCTGCCGCGCTTCGTGCAGATCGGAAGCTCCACCTTCGTGCCGCTCGAGCACGTGATCGCCCGGCACCTCGGTGAGCTGTTCCCGGGCATGGAGATCCTCCGCCACAGCATGTTCCGCGTGACGCGCGACGCCGACTTCACGGTGTCCGACGAGGCCGACGACCTGCTGCGCGCCGTGGAGGACGAGCTGCGCCGCCGCCGCTTCGGCGAGGTCGTGCGGCTCGAGGTGGGCTCGGACATGGAGCCCGACCTGCGCGAGCGGCTCGTGAACTGGCTCGACGTGGAGGAGCGCCAGGTCTACGACGTGGACGGGCTTCTCGACTACGGCGACCTCTGGGAGATCCACCGGATCGAGGGCCACAGCGACCTGCGCGACCCACCGTGGACCCCGGTGCAGCACCCCGCGCTGCTGGACGGCGAGCAGGGCGAGCCCGACGTGTTCGACGCCATCCGCCAGGGCGACATGCTGGTTCACCACCCGTACCAGTCGTTCGCCGGCAGCGTGGAGCGGTTCGTGGCACAGGCGGTCACCGACCCGGACGTGCTCGCGATCAAGCTCACCGTGTACCGCACCTCGGACGACTCGTCGCTCATCCCGTCGCTGATCGAGGCGGCCGAGCGCGGCAAGCAGGCGGTGTGCCTGGTGGAGCTGAAGGCGCGCTTCGACGAGCGCCGCAACATCGGCTGGGCGCGGGCCCTGGAAGAGGCGGGCGCGCACGTGGTGCATGGACTGCCCGGCCTGAAGACGCACGCAAAGGCGCTCTTGATCGTGCGGCGCGAGTCCGGCGGAGTGCGCCACTACGTGCACGTGGGCACCGGCAACTACCACGCGATGACCGCGCGCCTGTACGAGGACTTCGGCCTCTTCACCACCGATCCGGCGATCACCGCCGACGTGGCGGACCTGTTCAACTCGCTGACCGGCTACGCGCGCCCCCGCCACCACCGCAAGGTGCTGGTGGCGCCGGGCAGCATGCGCGAGCCGCTGCTGCGGGAGATCGCCGCCACCCGCGACGCGGCCATCGCCGGCGACCCCGCTCGGATCGTCATGAAGATGAACTCGCTGGTGGACCCGCCCTGCATCGACGCGCTCTACGAGGCCGCGGCCGCGGGCGTCAAGGTCGACCTGATCGTGCGCGGCATCTGCTGCCTCCTGCCGGGTGCCGCCGGTGCACGTGAGAACCTGCGGGTCGTGTCGGTCGTGGGCCGCTTCCTCGAGCACTCCCGCGTGTACGGGTTCCAGCGCAATGGCGAGAGGCGCTACTTCATCGGGTCAGCCGACCTCATGCCGCGCAACCTCGACACCCGCGTGGAGCTGCTCACTCCGGTCGACGACCCGGGGCTGAAGCTCGAGCTGGAGGACACGCTCGACCGCACGATGGCGGATGACACCTTCTGCTGGGAGCTGGCCTCTGACGGCAGTTGGACGCGCCGCGAAGGGCGCACGCGCAGCGTCCACCGCGAGATGATGGAACGGGCCACGGCCGCCGTCGCCGGCCGCGAGCTCGAGTAGAGCGCAGGGACAGAGTGCACCACGACCCGATCACCTATTTCCAGGCGGCCGTGCTCGGCCTGGTGCAGGGCATCGCCGAGCCGTTTCCGATCTCGAGCCTAGGTCACGCCGTGATCATGCCCCGGCTGTTCGGCTGGGACATCCACCAGAACGACAAGTTCTTCCTCGCGTTTCTGGTCGCCACCCACCTGGCCACGGCCATCGTGCTGTTCTTCTTCTTCCTCAAGGACTGGGTCCGGATCCTGAGCGGCCTCGGCCGCTCGCTGCGCGACCGCGAGATCCGCGACGACGACGCGCGGCTCGGCTGGCTGCTCGTGGTCGGCACGATCCCCGCCGGAATCCTCGGCCTGGTGCTCGAGCACAAGCTCCGCAGCGTGTTCGCGTCGGCGGCGGCGGCCGCGGCGTTCCTCATCGTGAACGGCTTCCTGCTCCTGATCTTCGAGCGGCTGCGGCGGCGGCCGCCCCGCCCGGGCGACTACCTGGGCGACGGCGACGCGCGCATCGCGAAGCTGAGCTGGCGCCAGGCCATCGCGGTCGGCACCGCACAGGCTGCCGCGCTGATCCCCGGCATCTCGCGCTCGGGCATCACGATGGGCGGCGGCCTGGTCGTGGGCCTGTCCAACGAGGATGCCGCGCGCTACGCATTCCTGCTGGCCACGCCGATCATCGGCGCCGCCGCGGTGCTCAAGCTGCCGGACCTGTTCGGCAAGGACGGAGACGGGGTGCGGGGGCCGGCGCTCGTGGGAGCGCTCTGCGCGGCGTTCACGACGTTCTTCGCGGTGAAGTTCCTGCTCAAGTACTTCGAGACGAACCGCCTGACGCCGTTCGGCATCTACTGCATTGCCGCAGGGACGATCTGCACGCTGATCTTCGCGTTCTAGCGGGCTGCTCAGTCCACCAGCCGCGGACCGGCTTCCGCCCGCTGCCGCTCAGCGCGGCGCGATGGGATCCGCAGCGCGCTGAGCGGCGAGGGCGTGGCGGTGGTGACCTTCTCCTCGCCACCGCCTAGATCGAGCTGGTCGAGCGGTTCCCTCGCGTCGTCACAGGTGAGCACGTGGAAGGGCCTGATCACGGCCGTCTCCTCGGACGGCGCGTTCAGGTCGACGATCACGTCGACGGTTGCGTGCTCGCCCTCGGCCTGCTGCAGCCAGCGCAGCGCCGCGTTCACGTTCTCGAAGCCGCGTGCCAGCGGCCGGTAGTCGGCCGTGAGGCGCATGACCCCTATGAAGCGCGTGCCGGGGCCGAGGTTCGGAACCGCCACGCCATGGGACACCAACGCGGCGAGTATGCGCTCGCGCGTGGTCCAACCGTTGCCAGTGCGGTCCGACTTCGACATAGAGGGAGAGTGGCGATTCTCGCGCAGGGGGCATCCACGATCAGCCCCGGCGGCAGAAAATTCCTGCAATTTGCGGACAAATCGCTAGAGAGGCACCCAGATGGCCGAGCTCCAGGTGTTCGTTCACGGTGTCCGCGTGGTTCACGGTTCGCGAGTTCCAGACCTTCTTCGCGCCGGCCCGGCGCCTCGATCGCGTGCTCACCCGCCCGGAGCTCTACGGGGTGGTCGGGGGAGGCGACATGCCGCGCCGCTCGCCCCGGAGCGCGCCGCCGGCCGTTAGCTTTCGCCGCGTGATCGACCTGAGCGACGTGCGCATCCGCGCTCCCTCGCGCGGCAATCGCAAGCTCGAGGCGCTGCTCGCCGCCGCGAACTCCGACGAGCAGCTCAAGGCGTGGTGGCATGTGGCGCAGGTGAACGCGGAGCGCCTGCGGATGTCGGACCACTCCTGGGTCCACATCCAGATCGTGGTGAACATCGCGCTGCGCGTCTGCCGGCTGCTCGTGCGCCGCGGCGTGGAGCCGGCGCTGGTGCGCGACTACGGCATGGACCCGCGCGACTCGGAGGTCGTGATCACGGCGGCCGCGCTGCTCCACTGCGTGGGCATGTCGATCCACCGCACCGACCACGAGGCCTACAGCCTGTTCATGGCGGCCGACAAGCTCGACTCGCTGCTCGCGGAGATCTACGACGAGCCGGAGCGCTCGGTCGTCGGGGCCGAGGCGATGCACGCGATCATCGCGCACCGCCGCCGCGGCGATCCCCTCACGCTGGAGGCCGGGATCGTGCGCGTGTCGGACGCGCTCGACATGGCCAACGGCCGCTCCAGGGTGGCGTTCGAGGCCGGCCGTCCGAACATCCATTCGCTGTCGGCCGCGGCGATCGACGAGGTGCGGATCGACCCGGGCCGCGACAAGGCCGTCCGCATCGAGATCGACATGAACAACTCGTCGGGCATCTTCCAGATCGACGAGCTGCTGGCCACGAAGCTGCGCGGCTCGGGCCTCGAGGACCACGTCGAGGTGGTGGCCCGGATCGAGGCCGAGCACGAGAAGCGGCTCGTGCCGCTGTTCAGGCTCTAGAGGCGCTCAACCGGCGCGTCGAGATCGTCGTTCCTACCGCTGAGCGACGGTCACCCCGGGCGCACCAGCCCAAGTGGGGGTACTTCGCAAATAGCGAACTTTGGAAAAGGGGGTCTCGGTGGGCCCCTGGAGGGGTGACCGCATGTTTACCCCGTTTATGGTTACCCTGCTGCGCTCCGTCGTGGCCCTTCCGTCGTCACATGCGCGTGCCGCCGCGCGTCTTTTCGCCGTAGTACTCGGCTTGGCGCTGCTCCTCCCGCTGGGTGGTCAGTCGACCTCTGGCGCGTCCGCGCAGCCCGAGAAGAAGCGCAAGCGCAAGGTCCATCCGGTCTCCTCGTTCCAGGCCGAACGGATGAAGCGCTCGAAGAAGAGCATCCGGATCAAGCACGATCCGACGGCCACGAACCACCGGTCGCTCCTCTTCACCCGGGGCGCGTCGGTGAGGCTCAGGAGGACCATCGTTCGCGCCGGCGCCCTCGTGATCCGGGCCCGGGGCGACCAGTGCGAGGGAGCTCCGGTCATGACCGTCAGCGTCGATGGCCACCGAGTGGGGAAGGTCACCGTCAGCGCGAGCAGCTGGACCGACTATCAGGTCCCGGCCCACGTGAGCCGGCGGCGGCACAAGGTGGCGATCGGGTTCGCCAACGATCACATCGTCCGCGGCGTGTGCGACCGCAACCTGTGGCTCGACTCCGTGAGCTTCACGAACGTCCAGCCCGCTCCGG
Source organism: Thermoleophilaceae bacterium (assembly GCA_035572055.1). GTDB lineage: Bacteria > Actinomycetota > Thermoleophilia > Solirubrobacterales > Thermoleophilaceae > JAICJR01. The sequence goes on from DATNBJ010000106.1 coordinate 13,973, forward strand.
CTCCTCAGGTCGTGCCCGGCTTCACCGTCGGCCTGGTCTCGGGCCCGGCGGCCGCCTGGGAGGCGGGCCTGGCCGACAAGGCGGGGCTGCATCCGAAGGTGGTGCGCGTGCCGTTCCAGATCGGCGCTTCGGTGTCGAGCGTGCAGAACCAGGTGGCGGGCCTCGCCGCCAAGGGCGTGCAGGCGCTGCTGTTGGCGGAGTTCCCGGGGCACATCCCGAGCCAGTCCGACGCGCAGAGCCTCGCCAATTGGGCGAAGGCGGTCGGGCCGGGTGGCACGTTCTGGCAGGGCCGCTCCGATGGCGCCCTGGCCGTGCGCTACATCGAGTTCGGCAACGAGACCAACATGAGCTATCAGTTCGGCGGCGTCAGCTCCGGCTCGAGCTACATCGCCCGCGCGCAGTCCTACGGGCAGCGTGCGCGTGATGCGGCGGACGCGATCCGCGCGGCGAACCCTGGCGTCGGGTTGCTCGCGATCGGCGACAACGGCGGCAGCGGGACCTCGCAGTGGGTCGACGGCATGTTCGCCGCCGTGCCCGACCTCGCCCAGCACATCGCGGGCTGGACCGCTCACCCCTACGGTCCCAAGAGCCGCTACGGCCCCGTCATGGACAAGGCGATGGCCGACACGGCAAAGCACGGGGACACCTCGCTGCCCTTCTTCATCACCGAGTACGGCATCTCCACCAACAACGGGGTCTGCCTGGACTCCAACTACACCTGGCCCACCTGCCTCACCTACCAGCAGGCCGGCCAGTCGCTGACCGGCGCCGTCAACGACCTGCGCCAGACCTACCCGCGCCTGCGCGCGCTGTTCGTCTTCGAGCAGCGTGACATGAGCGCGGACGCGAACGGCCGCGAGGCCAACTTCGGGGCGGTCAAGCCGGACGGCGCCCCGAAGGGCGCGTTCTTCACAGCGGTCCAGTCGCTGCTGAACACCTATCGCGGGCCGTAAAAGCCGCCCCCAGAACGAGGCGTGGCCCCGTCGGGGAGCGCCGGGGCCACGCGCAGACCACGAGGAGGGAACTCGTGTGTCCCGATCGTCGCAGCGCCCTCGAAGAGCGGTGTAAAGACCCCGTGAAACCTGCCGAGGAAACACCTGAGAGCGTGTGGCGGACGTCCGCTACCCTTCTCTTTCGCCAGCGGGCGTAGTTCAGTTGGTTAGAACGCCGGCCTGTCACGCCGGAGGTCGCCGGTTCGAGTCCGGTCGCTCGCGCTCTGGCGGCGTCACAGCGGCGCTGCCTGCGTCATCAGCCCCGCCATGTGCAGAGGCACTATGGCGGGGCTTCTTTCTTGGCAGCTCCGCTCTGACGCTCGCCAGAACGCGAGCGACGTAAGACTCGTCCGGCGAGGTACGCAAACGGGGCAGAGATACCCGTCCTCGAAAGGACCTCAGATGACTCTCCGCCTCCGTGGACGCGGGCTGGCTGTGCCGCTCGTCGTCCTCGTTCTCCTTGTCGGCGCCGCGTTCGGCACCGCGGTTTCGTCCGCTCATCCGGCCCATTCCGGCCATGCTGCCGCGCTTACCACGCGCGGGCTCGCCTTCCATGACCAGATGCGCAAGCTGTGGGAGGACCACATCACGTGGACCCGGCTTGCGATCGTCAGCTTTGCCGGCGGGCTGCCGGACCTCCAGGCGACCGAGGCCCGGCTGCTCAAGAATCAGACCGACATCGGGAACGCGGTGAAGCCGTACTACGGCCGCAAGGCCGGGAACAAGCTCACCGCGCTTCTCAAGCAGCACATCCT
>DATNBJ010000107.1:0-6725 GCA_035572055.1 Thermoleophilaceae bacterium
TCGATGCCGGTGAGCAGGTCCGGGTAGATGGCGGCGAGGGCCAGCGCCCCGGCCAACACGTCCTCGTCCTCGGGCCAGCGGGCGAGCCAGCCGGACATCTCCAGTGCAGATCCGTTCGATACCTGTCCGGTGATCCGTCCCGGCTCGACGCGCAGGTCGCCGCGCAGGCACGCCGCCGCGGCCTCGGCCTCGGGCGTCGCCGCCTCGATGCGCACGCCCTGACGGCCGGCGTCCTGGATCGCACCCGCCACCGCGGCGACCACGTCGTCGCCGGTGGTGCAGCTGTAGAGCAGCGGCGGCTCCTGCTCCTCGGGGCGGCCGAGGCAGTCCGCGTAGAAGACGCGCAGCGCGCGGGCGTGCTCGCGCACGCGGGTGGGCGGCTCGATGCCGGCGCGCAGCTCGGCGAGCAGGCCGGGCTCGTCCAGCAGGCGCTCTATCGCCGCGGCCAGGCCCTTCGCGTGGCCCTCGTTCACGAGGAGGCCGTTCACGCCGTCGTGCACCACGTCCGGGATGCCGCCCACGCGGGTGGCGAGGACGGGCAGGCCGGCGGACAGCGCCTCGAACACGGTCTGCGGGCCGTTGTCCTCCCAGCGCGGGGTCAGTACCGCGGCGTCGGCGCCGGCCAGGATGCCGTCGAGGTCGTCCTGGGTGAAGGCGCCGTTGAAATGGATGGCCTGGCGGACCCGCGGGTCGGAGGCGTTGAAGAAGCCGTTGAGGCGGTCCATGTCCTGCGGGGACACCCCGCCGTAGATGTGGACCTCGACGCGGGACGGGTCCTTCAGCGCGCGGATCGCCTGGAGCAGGACCATGGCGCCCTTGCGCGGGAGGCCGGCGCCGAAGAAGACGAGCCTGAGCGGGCGGCCGTTCAGGGGCTGCTCGGCGTTCGCGGCGGCGGCGGCCACACGCTTCGCCCCGAGTCGGCGCCAGAGGCGCTCGCCCGCGGGGGTGCCGCAGCGATCGACCACCAGCTTGCCCTCGTCCACGCCCTGCTCGGCGTAGATCTCTTGGACGCGCTCGGACACCGCGAGCACGAGGTCGCAGTCGTTCAGGGCCCGCACCCCCGCCGCGTGACGGGTGCGGTAGTCGGCGTCGTCCACCAGCGTGCCGAGGCAGCGGGAGCAGGAGCGCTCGAGCGGGCCGGCGCAGAGCTCCGCGTCGGCGAAGAAGAGGTCGTCGCGGGAGCAGACCGGCAGGTAGTTGTGCAGCGAGCTGAGGACGGTCTGGGCGTGCCTCCTCGCGGCCTTCACGATGTCGAAGGAGAGGCCCACGTAGTTGTGCACGTGCACGACCTCGGGCTGGAGCTCGGCGAAGACCTGGTCGAAGGCCTGCTCGCACTGGGGGTCGTGCGCCTCGCGCAGCGGGTTCCACGGCTCGTGGAGGTTGGCGGGGCGGTTGCAGACGTGGACGTAGGTGATTCCCTCCACGACCTCGGTCTGCGTGGCGTAGGGCGGCGCGTCCGGGATGGTGCGGTCGCTTGCGCAGACGATCGTCACCTCGTCGCCGGCGCGAGCCTGAGCGAGGGCGAGCGTGTGCAGGTAGATGATCGGGCCGGCCGTGCGGTGGGCGGGGTAGTGCCCCCAACCGACGTGCGCGATCTTCATGCCGGCATCCTTCGAGCCACCGGGATCACGCCCCCGTGATCGGCATGGGCGCGGGTGGCTTGAGCCGGGCTCCTCAAGCGGCTGTCGCGGGTGCCGACTACAGGTCTGATGTCCGTCCCGGAGGCCCCGCGCCTTTCAATCGTCATCGTTTGTCATGGGAAGCGCGCGGTCACCGAGCGCTGTCTCGAGACGCTCGACGCCGCGTTCGGCGACCGGGTCGGCGCCGATGTCGAGCTGGTCCTGGTGGACAACGCGTCCCCGGACGACACGCGCGAGCTGCTCGCCGACTGGTCCGATCGCGCGCAGGTGATCCTGCTCGACGAGAACCGCAACTACGCGGGTGGGAACAACGTCGGGGCCCGGGCCGCTTCCGGCGAAGTGCTCGTATTGCTCAACAACGACACCGAAGTCGGAGAAGGCGTTCTGGACGCGCTCGCGTCCGAGGCTCTCGATCCCACCGTCGGCGTCGCCGGCATGCGGCTGCTCTATCCGGACGGCACGATCCAGCACGGCGGCTGCGCCTGGTGGCGCGCCCCTGACGGGCACGTCCGTCCCTTCCATCTGTTCCGGCACGAGGCGGGCGACCACCCCTCGGCGCTCTCGGTCTTCGACTGCGACTTCGTCACCGCCGCCTGCATCGCCGTGCGGCGCGAGCTGTTCCTTTCGCTGGGCGGCTTCGACGAGGAGTTCGTGAACGGCTGGGAGGACGTGGACCTGTGCGTGCGTGCGCGGCTGGCCGGCTTCCGCGTCGTCTACCGGGGCGACCTGGCCCTGATTCACGCCGAGGCGGCCACGCGCACGAGCGGCCACGACGAGACGCCCAACGAGAAGATCTTCTTCGCCCGCTACGGGCATGCGCTGGAGGAGGACACGGAGCGGCTCGCCGCTCAGTTCGACGCCTCCGGGCCGACGTTCGGCTGGCTCTCGCATCCCGCGCGGCAGCCGGGCGGCGCCGCCGTTTCGGTCGAGGGCGAGGTCACCGGCTTCGCCCCGGAGTCGTTCGAGGCACGCGCTCTGCTTGCCGGGTTCGAGGCCAGTGGCCTCGATCCCGCCGCCCGCGACTGGCAGCCGGTGGCCGTCACGCCCCGCCTCACCCAGCAGGAGTGGGATCCGGTGGTGCGCGGCCGCCAGCGCCCGAAGCGGATCGGCTCGCTGGTGGTGCAGACGCCGGTGGGACAGATGGGAGTGCTGGACCGCTCAGTGAGCGGAATCGTGCGCGTCGCCTCGATGCCTTCCGTCGATGTCTCTTTTGCTTCGTCGGTCTGGGCTTCGTCGGCGTCGCTCGCGGACGAGCTGATCGCCGAGGGCCTGAGCGCCGACCGCGTCGAGGTCGTGCCGCCGCTGCTGCCCTCCCTGCCGGTGGGCCCGGGCGGGGGCGGCGTCCTCGCGGTGCTGCCGTCTCACGATCTCGATCACTGCCGGCAGGTGCTGGCGGCGCTGGCGGGGCTCGACGTCTGTGCGCGTGTGCTGCCCACCGTTGCCACTGAGATCGTGGCCTCCCTGGTCGCCTCCCTTCTCCCCTCCGCCGAGGTCCTGGCGCCGGTGGCCTCCGAGCTGCGCTTCGCGGCGCTCTGCTGCGAGTCCGACGTGGTCGCCTGCGCGGACTCCCGCGATCCCTTCGAGCGCCGCGCCCTGCTGGCCGCGGGCACCGGCGCCGCGGCGATCCACCTGCCCGAGGGCACCGCCGCCGCGGTGCTCGGACCGGAGCTGTCGTTCAGCGGCCACTGGTCTGCCGCGCTGGAGGCAGCGCTGGCGTCGCGGTCCTCCCGCGGGGAGCGGGCAACGCTGGTGCAATCGACCTGCAGCATCGACTCGGCAGCGGCCTGGCTGCCGGACCTCGTCGAGCGCGCAACCCGCGCCGGCGAGTTCACGCGGCTGTAGCGCGCGGGTCCAGCTCCGCCGCGCGCGGGCCATGCCGCGGAGTTGGCTCCCCTCGGTGGGGAAGCGCTCCATCGCCCGGCCGGGCGAATCGGCACGAGTTGTGTGGATCTGCCTTGGTATGCCAGGTCAAATCCACACACTTCCGCGAACAGGCTCGTTCAACCCGCGCGAGCGCGCGGATGGCTGACTACGCCTCAGCGCGGCCGATGGCCGTGGTGAGCGCCGAGGCCAGCGCGTCGGGCGCCAGCCCCTTGTCGATGTAGTCCTGGGCGCCGAGCTTGAGGGCGAGGGCCTTGTCCTCTTCCTCGTTGACGGTCGCGCTGTTCAGGACGATGGCCGTGCTGCCCACGGCGGGATCGGCGCGGAAGGCCTCCGTGAGCTGGAAGCCGTCGAGACCCGGCATGCGCACGTCGGACAGGACCACGTCCGGCGGGTCGGCCTTCGCCATGTCGAGAGCCTGGCGGCTGTCGTTCACGATCGAGACCTCGAAACCCTGGGACTCCAGCGCGATACGCGTGCGCAACGCCTGCGTGGGACTGTCTTCGACGATGAGCACCTTGGGCATCTTGCGTGATCCTCTTCCTGGTAAATCTCGTGTGCGCCAGCGGGACGGGGCCCGCGTCAGACGTAGAAGGCTACTTGTCTAGCCTCGTCTATCGGCATCAGGTGCTCGTTCTTGATGCGAACTCGCGCAGGGCGTCAACGGTCGACTCCCCGAAACGGGGTAGCTCGCTGAACGGCCAGGCGGGCTCCCCGCCCGACAGCAGAGCGTCAACGGACGCCGCGAGCAGACTTTCGTCGCCGAGCCGCTCTCCGAGCGGCAGCGCCAGCAGGTCCGCGGTGTCCTCGCCGTCCAGTCCGGCGGCGGCCGCGGCGGCGAACAGGCGCGTCTCGAGCTCGGCGGAGTCGCCTCCGGGCGAGTAGATCACGAGGGTCACGTCGTCGCCGGGGCCGAAGCGCTCGCCGTAGGCCCGCAGCAGCTCGGGCCGCGCGGCCAGCTCGTCACCGAAGGCCAGCACGCCGACCGTGCGGGCCTCGTCGATCGCGCAGGCGCGCCGGGCGGCGCTGCGGTCGGATCGGCTGGAGTCGAGCCCAAAGCCGGCGAGGGCGCCCTCGGCCAGCTCGCGGACCCGGCGGGCGGTGGCCTCGGGGCCGAAGCGCGCGATCAGCTCGTCGCGGGCGCCGGCGGCCTTGGCGCGGGCCGCCGCCGGGTCGCCGGCCACGGCGCGCATGGCCTCGACGAGCGAGTGGACGTCCGGCTCGAACCAGCGGTGACCCTGATAGAGGCCGTTGATCAGGTCGGCGTCGTCGGGAACGCGCACCAGCTCACCGTCGACCAGCCACGAGTTGCCGTCGTGCATGAACTCGAGGTTGCCGCTCCAGCGGCTGGCGATCGTCGGCAGCCCCATCGCCATCGCCTCCATGTACGGCCTCCCCCAGCCCTCACCCCGCGAGGCGAGCACGTAGGCGTCGGCGGCGGCGTAGAACTGCGGCAGGACGGCCGACGGGAGCGTGCTCGTGTAGATCCGCAGCGGCGCGAGCTTGTGGAAGCCCCCCACCTCCCGCTCCACGAACCGCTCGATCTTGCCGCGGACCTTGGCGTCGTCGTCCCAGTAGGAGCCGGTCTTCAGCACGAGGCAGACGGGGTCGGTGGCGTCGAACGCGCCCGCCCAGGCGAGGATCAGCTTCTCCCACGCCTTGCGTTCGGAGAAGTCGAAGTTGGTGACGAATACGAACGGGTCGCCCTCCACGTCGAGGTCGAGCGGCTCGACGCCCGGCTTGAAGAGATCGAAGTCGAGCGTCCCGCCGAGCACCTTGAGCTTCTCCGCGGGGATGCCGCCGCGCTCGAAGGTCTCCACGTTGTGCCGCCCCGGGACCCAGATCTCGTCGCGCTCCAGCAGCAGCGGCAGCCAGCTCTCGGGCAGCGAGTCGGTCTCGAACATCACCCGAGCCACGTTCGGCATTCCCGCGGCGCTCTGCTGGCCGGGCCCGGGCACGTAGTGGTGCACGATCACGTAGGGCGGCCGCGGCGGGCGCGCGCCCTGGCGGTTCAGCATGTCCTGGTCCTCCGGCGTCAGGCCGGCCTCCACGCCCACGCTGGTGGAGCACATGGCGGTGGGCGCCACGCCGTGCGCCTCGAGCGCGCGCAGGAAGCCACGCGCCTCGTCCGAGTAGCCGGACGGGTCGAGCAGCGGGCCGAGCCAGACGATCGACGGAGCGCTCACGACGTGACCGCCACGCGGGAGCGGATCTCCGCGGCGTAGTCGAGCAGGTCCTCGGGGCCGGCCACGATCAGCCGGCGCGCGCGGCGCGACAGCTCCGGCCGCCCGGCCGGCGCCGGCTCGACCAGCACGGCGTCCGCGGCGGCCACGAGGCTGGCCAGGCTCACGGAGCCCGGCTCGGGCAGGGCCAGGTCGGGAAGGTCGTTCTCATCCAGGCCGGCGGCCTGGAGGCGGGTCAAGATGCGGCCGCCCAGCCCGTCCACGTCGTCGCCGGTGAAGTGCAGCGCGAGCGTCACCGGGTCGTCCGATCCGAACGCGGCGGACCAGCGCTCGAGCGTCGGGCCCCAGGAATTCTCGTCGTCCCAGTCGGGCGCGTAGACCACGAGCTCCTCGCGGCGCTCGAGCTGGGCGACGCCGATCTCACGGGCCAGAGGCAGCTCCTCGGCGGCGAGCGTCTCGAGCGACGCGGCGGCTATCTCTCCCACGCGGTCCCAGTCATAGTCCTGAGCGCGCGCCAGAGCGGAGGCGGCGCGCAGGCGGCGCTCGTCGGGAGCGGCGGCAACCGAGCGCAGCGTGTCCACCAGAGCCTCGGGCCTCACCTCGTGCACGTAGCCGTCACCCGCCAGCTCCGGCAGGCCGCCACCCGCGCGCATCGGGGCGCGCTCGGCCTCCACGGCCCAGCCGCCGTCCGCCGGGACGAACTCGGAAGTCGGCCCGGTCGCGGTGTGGATCACGGGGAGGCCGCAGGCCATCGCCTCGAGCGCAGGCATGCAGAAGCCCTCGCCGCGGTAGGGCGTCACGAACACGTCGCAGGCGCGGTACAGCGAGGACAGCTCGTCGGGCGACATGTCCTCGTCCAGGTAGATCACCGGGGCCACGTCGTCGCGCTCGGCGAGCGCGCGCAGACGGTCCCCGGCGGTCTGGCCGCGGTAGTGCGTGCCCGTGCCGAAGTCCTTCACGACGAGCTGGACGTCGGCGTCCGGGCCGAACGCGTCCGTCCACGCGTCCAGCAGCAGGTCCA
>DATNBJ010000108.1:0-4645 GCA_035572055.1 Thermoleophilaceae bacterium
CGACACCGCGAGGATCGCCATGACCTCCGAGGCCGCGGTGATGTCGAAGCCGGTCTCGCGCGGGTAGCCGTTCGCGCGCCCGCCGAGGCCGATCGCGGTCTGGCGCAGCGCGCGGTCGTTCATGTCGAGGGCACGGCGCCAAGAGATCCGCAGGGCGTCGATCGAGTGGTCGTTGCCGTGCAGGATCGACGTGTCGATCAGCGCGGCCAGCAGGTTGTTGGCGGCGCCCACCGCGTGGATGTCGCCGGTGAAGTGGAGGTTCAGGTCCTCCATCGGCACGACCTGGGCCAGTCCGCCGCCGGCGGCGCCGCCCTTGATGCCGAACACCGGGCCGAGCGACGGCTCGCGCAGGCAGAGCAGCGGGTTCTTGCCGATGGTCCCGAGGCCCTGGGTGAGCGACACCGCTGTGGTGGTCTTGCCCTCGCCGGCCTTCGTCGGCGTCACGCCCGCGACGCACACGATCTTGGCGTCGGGCGTGTCCTTCATGCGCTCGATCACGGCGAGTGAGACCTTCGCCTTGTAGCGGCCGTACGGCTCGAACTCCTCGGGCAGGAGTCCCGCCCGCTCGGCGATCGACTCGATCGGCTCGAGGACCGCGTCCTGCGCGATCTCGAGGCTGCTCTTCATCTAGGTCTCCTCTCGCTCCAGTCCGCGGGCCATCCTAAACAAATAGGTGCAAAAGGTTCAATGCGCGACCTTCGCTGCGCGCGTCGGCGCCACTCGCTCAGAAGGCGCCCTGGATCCACACGAGACAGGGCGCCTTCTCGCTCAGCCGCTTCGCGGCTTTCCGCAATTTCCGAGCACCGATTCGTGTCGGGTCCGGGCCGAACACCAGCAGGCCCGCGCGCTGCTCCGACAACAGCTCGATAAGTGCCTGCACGGGCCGCGGACTCGACACCCGCAGGAGCTGGGTCTTCAGCCCGAGCTCCGCCGCGCGGTTCGCGGTGGCGCGCACGGCCTCGAGGTCTTCCTCGTGCGGCAGCGTGGCCGCGCCGGGCCCCAGCAACATGATCGTGGTGGGGTACGGCGGCAGCTTCAGCATGTTCGCCACGATCAGCGGGCTGCCCGTCTCGAGGGCGCTCTCGATGGCCATCCGCTCCGCCCCCGCGGACACGCGAACCGAGAGCGTGCCGAGCACCACCGGTGGTCGCGTGCCGCCTGAGCCGCTTCGACCGCCGGTCCAAACCCCTTGCCCAGGGGATCGGCGGACCGTCAGTTGACTCATCTCGTTGCCGATGGTACAAAGCGCACAACTGGGGCTTGCACCAATTTGCTCAATGCCGGAAGGGGTCGCTGCATGGCAACTGCCGTAGTCGAGGAACGCCAGCTACTCAAGACGTTGCGCTGGTGGGACGGGTTCACCATCGCGCTTTGCAATCCCGGGTTCCTGCTGGGATCGCTCGGCTACACGCTGGGCATCTTCGGGGTAGTCGGGTCGATCGTGCTGTGGGGCATCTCCGCCTTCATCGGCGTGCTCCAGGCGTTCATCTACTCGGAGCCCGCCACGATGTTCCCGAACCAATCGGGCGGCATCTCGATCTACGCCCACGAGGGTTGGCGCAGGTACACGACCCTGGTCGGGCCGATCGCCACGTTCGGCTATTGGATCGGCTGGTCGGTCGTGCTCTCGATCTTCGGCAAGATCATCGGCGACCTGGTCACGGCTCGCTGGTTCTCGGGCTCGACCTGGACCATCGACGACGGCCCCGTGAAGCTCGGCCTCCCCCACATGATCGCGATCGGCGTGATCATCGGGGTCTGGCTCTTCAACGTGTACGGAATCAGGCCGTTCAAGTGGCTCACGTACGTGTGCGCGGCCTGCCTGATGGTGCCGCTGTTCGTCTTCATCGTCCTCCCCTACCTCACCGGCGACTGGCACTCCTCGAACGTGCACGCCACGTGGTCGGGGCCGTGGGGCGGCGTGAAGCTGGCCCTCGTTTACCTCTTCATCCTCGCCTGGTCCGCATACGGCACTGAGATCTGTGCCACCTTCGCGCCCGAATACCAAGACACCGAGCGGGATACAGCCATGGCGCTACGCAGTGCGTCGATATTCGCGCTGCTCGTGTTCACGCTGCTGCCGCTCGGTCTCGGCGGCGTGACCGGCGCGCCGTCGGCCGACACGGCCGAGGGCCAGTTCTACGTCGAGGCGTTCAAGCAGATCGTGGGCAGCAGCCTGTCGAGCGTGTTCCTGATCTTCCTGATCGCATCGCTCATCCTCTCGATGGCGTCGTCCACGGGCGACGCGGGCCGAGCGCTGTACGGCATCTCCCGGTCCGGCATGACGATCAAGCAGTTCGGCGTGCTCAACCGCTTCCACGTGCCCGGGCGAGCGATGACCATGGACCTCGTCGTGAACATCGCGCTGGTCCTGTTCATCACCAGCAACCTGGCGATCCTCTACATGAGCAACATCGGCTACGTGCTCGCGCACGTGTTCGCGCTCAGCGGCGTGCTGCTCTTGCGCAAGGACAGGCCGAACTGGCCGCGGCCGATCAAGCTCGCGCCCACGTGGCTGTTCATCGCCGGGTTCCTGTGCGTGCTGAACGCGGTGTTCCTCGTGGTCGGTGCGCTCGCGCCGAAGCTGAACGGCTACGGCACCTGGACCGACTTCTGGATCGGTGTCGGCGTGCTGGTGGCCTCGGTGGTCCTGTTCGCCTTCCGGCGAATCGTCCAGGACGGCGAGAAGATCCACTTCAGCGAGGAGACTCCACTCATGCCGGAGCCCGGCGAGATGGAGCCGCACGAGCTGGAGCCGCTGCCGGCGGGCGCGCCCTGAGCGCGCCCGCTTGACCCGGCGGCATCGCGGGTCGACAATCCCTCCACCCGACCCGGAGGGTTCAGATGGCGTGGAGCGTCGAAGGCCGTTACTTCGAGAACTGCTCGTGTGAGGTGGTGTGTCCGTGCACCGCGTCGCTCGAGCTGGGTGCCGACTACGACCACTGCACGGTTGCTCTCGTCTTCCACGTCGACTCGGGTGAGGTCGACGGCGTGGACGTGAGCGGTCTCACCGTCGCCCCCGTCGCCCAGGCGCCGAGGTTCATGCACGAGGGCAACTGGAAGCTCGGGCTGCTGATCGACGACAACGCCTCCGACGACCAGGCCCAGGCACTCGCGGGCGTGTTCAGCGGTCAGCTCGGCGGGCCGATGGGCGCTCTCGCTCCGCTGGTCGGCGAGGTGCTCGGGATCGAACGCGTGCCGATGACCTTCGAGTCCGACGACGGGCACCACAAGCTCGTGGTCGGCGACATGGGCGAGGTGGACGTGAACGATGTGGTGCCGTTCGGCTCGGAGTCCGGCGAGCCCGCGCAACTGAACAACGTCTTCCATCCGGCCGGGCCGACGTTGACCATCGCCAAGGCCTCCGGCTCCTCGGGCATCAGCGCGTTCGGCCTGGATGTGTCGAACGCCGGCAAGTCCGCGTTCTCCGGCCCCTTCGCCTGGTCGGGCTAGGGCGATGGAGGCAAGCGTTCGGCGGCTCTCGGAGCCGCTCGTAGCCTGGCGGCTCGCGTTGGTGGGCACGCTCTGCGTGCTCGCCGCGCTCTGCTGGTGGTGGACCGTGGACCGCATGTCCGGCATGGACATGGGACCCGGCTCGGATCCCGGCACCTTCGGCTTCTTCCTCACCACCTGGGTCGTGATGATGGCAGCGATGATGTTCCCCTCGATCGCGCCGATGGTGCTGATGTACGCGTCGCTCGATCGCAGCAGGCGGGCGTGGACGCCGCTGTTCGTGGCGGGTTACCTGATCGTGTGGGGTGCGGCGGGGCTGGTCGGCTTCGGGGTGCTGAAGGCCGGCGCCTCGGTCGCCGGCGATTTCTTCGCCTGGGACAACGCGGGCCGCTGGACGGCCGTCGCGGTGCTGGGCGCCGCGGCCGTGTACGAGTTCACCCCGGCGAAGTACGCCTGCCTGCGGCGCTGCCGCTCGCCGCTCGGCTTCCTCGTCTCCTCCTGGCACGAGGGATCGCTTGGGGCCGTGCGGATGGGAGTGCTGCACGGCGCGTGGTGCATCGGCTGCTGCTGGGCGCTGATGGCCGCGCTGTTCGCCCTCGGCGCGATGAGCATCGCCTGGATGGCGGTGGTGGCGGCGTTGATCGCCATCGAGAAGCTCCTGCCGTGGCGGCTCGCCGCCACCGCCGGCGTCGCGGTGATCCTCGGTGTGCTGGCGGTCGGCGTGGCGGCCTCGCCCGCGAAGGTGCCGGGCCTCACCGTCCCGTCGAGTGCGGGCGGGATGTCGTCGATGTCGAAGTCCATGGATTCGATGTCGAAGCCGGCCGCAAAGCCGATGACGACCACGAAGTCGATGGACTCCATGGACGGCTCCGGCGGCATGTCGCCTTGAGCTGGGAGATCACCGGCAGCTACCTCGAGGCGTGCAACTGCGAGGCGATCTGCCCGTGTAGACGGATCGGCGGCCGCAGCGGCGGCCGGTCCACGTCCGGCGAGTGCCTCGGGGCGCTGTCATGGAAGGTGCTGGAGGGCGCCTTCGACGGCGTCGACCTGACCGGCATGCAGGCGGTTCTCGTCAGCCGCTACCACGACGATGAGCCCGGCTCGCCGTGGACCTACGCGCTGTTCGTGGACGCGGCCGGCTCCGACGAGCAGCGTGCGGCGATGGCGGACATCCTGACCGGGCGGGCCGGCG
>DATNBJ010000109.1:0-3727 GCA_035572055.1 Thermoleophilaceae bacterium
GGCGTCGCGCCCTCGTAGATCAGGCAGTTGGCGGACGCCACGAAGCTGAACGGCGTGGTGATCACCTCGTCGCCAGGCTGGATGCCGGCGGAACGCACCGCGAGATGCAGGCCGGCCGTGCCGCTCGACACGGCGGACACCTGCTCCACGCCCATCCGCTCGGCGAACTGGCGCTCGAACTCGAGCAGCATCGGCCCGAGCGACAGCCGCCCGGAGCGGAGCGTCTCCAGCACGAGCTCCTCCTCGCGCGGTCCGATGACCGGCTGCGAGAGCGGGATCACGGGCCCGGCGTTGCGGCGGCGTCCCGGCGCGAGTGCTCGGACCGCCCGGGCAGCATGCCCGCCTCGAGCGAGTCGACGAGCGCTTCCCAGCTCGCCTCGATGATGTTCTCGGAGACGCCGATCGAGCCCCAGGTGTCGGTGCCGTCGCTGGCGTCCAAGAGGACGCGCGTGATGGCCCCGGTGCCCTTCGTCTCGTCGAGGATGCGCACCTTGAAGTTCACGAGCTCGATGTCGCGGAGGTGGGGGTAGATCTCGCCGATCGCGTCGCGCAAGGCGCTGTCGAGCGCGTTCACGGGGCCGTTGCCCTCGGCGGTGCGGATGTAGCGCTCGCCGTCCACCCAGATCTTGATCGTGGCCTCCGTCATCACGCGGCCGTCCTCGCGCTTCTCCACGATCGCGCGCCAGGCCTCGAGCCTGAACAGCGGCTCGTAGTCGCCGGTCTCGCGCCGGATCAACAGGTCGAACGAGCCGTCCGCCGCCTCGAACTGGAAGCCGCGGTGCTCGAGCTCCTTCACGCGGTCGACCACGCGCGAGGCGGCCGCCTCGTCGAGCTCGATGCCGCGCTGCTCGGCGCGCGCCTGCACCGTGCCCTTGCCGGACAGCTCTGAGATGAGCAGCGAGCGGTCGTTGCCCACCGCCGCCGGGTCCATGTGCTCGAACGTGCGCGCGTCCTGCACGATGCCCGCCACGTGCATGCCGCCCTTGTGGGCGAAGGCGTTCTTGCCCACGTACGGCTGGTTGGGATTCGGGCTGACGTTGCAGATCTCGTCCACCAGATGAGAGGTCTCGGTGAGGCGGGCGATCTGCTCGGGAGCGACGCACTCGTAGCCCAGCTTCAGCTGCAGCGCCGGCAGGATCGAGGTGAGGTTGGCGTTGCCGCAGCGCTCGCCGTAGCCGTTCATCGTGCCCTGCACGAGCCGCGCGCCCTGCTCGATCGCCGCCAGTGAATTGGCCACGCCGCAGCCGGCGTCGTCGTGCGTGTGGATGCCCACCGATACGTCCGGACCCAGCTCGAGCACGACGTGCTGGGCGGCCTCGGCCACCTGGTTCGGGAGCGACGAGCCGTTGGTGTCGCAGAGCGTGACGTTCTCCGCCCCGGCGTCCACCGCCGCCCTCAGGCAGCGCAGCGCGTACGCCGGGTCGTGGCGGTAGCCGTCGAAGAAGTGCTCGGCGTCGTAGATCACGCGCTTGCCCCGCTCGCGCAGGAAGGCGACCGACTCCGCGATCATCGCCAGGTTCTCCGCGGGGTCCACCTTCGTGACCTTCTCGAGGTGGAGCGACCAGGTCTTCCCCACGAGCGTGCACACCGGGGCAAACGAATCGGCGAGCAGGCGCAGCGCCGGGTCCGCGTCGGCCGTGATGCCGCGGCGCCGGGTCATCCCGAACGCCGCGACGTCGGCGTGCTCGAAGCGCTCGTTCGCAAGCACCGCGAAGAGCGCCTCCTCCTTCGGGTTCGAGCTCGGGAAGCCCGCCTCTATGAAGTGGACGCCCAGGCCGTCGAGCGCGTGCGCGACGCGCACCTTCTCGTCCACCGACAGCGACATCCCCTCGCCCTGCATACCATCGCGGAGCGTGGTGTCGTAGAGGAGGACTTGCCGGCTCACGCCTTGGACGGTACCTGCACGAGGTCCAGCCACTCGGCGTACTGGGGCACGCGGCCGCAGAGGGTGTCGTCGAAGACCCCCTGGATCTGGCGGGTGATCGGACCGGGCTCGCCGATCGAGATGTCGTCCAGCTCGCGCACCGGCGTGAGCTCGGCCGCCGTGCCGGTGAGGAACAGCTCGTCGGCGTTCACCAGCTCGCCGCGGGCGATGTCACGCTCCACGACCTCGAATCCGAGGTCGCGCGCGATCGTGATCACCGACTTGCGGTTGATCCCGTCGAGGATGCTCGCGGTCTGCGGCGGCGTGTAGATCACGTCGTCGCGCACCATGAAGATGTTCTCGCCTGTGCCCTCGCAGACGTTGCCGAGATGGTCGAGCAGGATCGCCTCCTGGTAGCCCGCCTTGGTGGCCTCGATCTTCGCGAGCACCGAGTTGAGGTACTGCCCGCTGGCCTTCGCGTGCGGGTATTGCGCAAGCGGCGAGATGCGCTGCCAGGACGAGACCTTCGCCCGGATGCCGTCGCGCTTGCCCTCCTCGCCGAGGTACGCGCCCCACTCCCAGACCGCGATCATCGCCTCCACCGGGTTCGCCAGCGGATCGAGCCCCATCGGGCCGTAGCCGCGGTAGACGAGCGGCCGGATGTAGCAGGCCCGGAAGCCGTTGCGCACGATCAGCTCGTGAGTGACCTCGCGCAGCTTCTCGAGCTGGAACGGGAGGTCCATGTAGTACATGGCCGCCGAGCGCCTGAGCCGGTCGAGATGGTCCTGGTGGCGGAAGATCGCCGGGCCGCGGTCGGTGTCGTAGGCCCGGATGCCCTCGAAGACACCGGTGCCGTAGTGAAGGGAGTGCGTGAGTACGTGTACCTTCGCGTCCTCCCAGGAGACGAACTCGCCGTTCATCCAAATGAGGTCCGCGGTGTTCACGTCTTCCCTCCCTTCAGAGGTGTGAGAGGACGGCCCTCGTGGCGTCCTCGGTGCCTGAGTCGCCGCCGAGGTCCGGGGTCCGAAGACCGTTCTCGAGGGCCCTGTCGATGGCCGATTCTATCCCGGCAGCCTCCGCTTCCATACCGAGTCCGTAGCGGAGCATCATCGCCACGGAGCCGAACATCGCCAGCGGGTTGGCCCTGCCGGTGCCCGCGATGTCGGGCGCCGAGCCGTGCACGGGCTCGAACAGGCCCGGTCCGCCGGCGCCCACGGAGGCGCTCGGGAGCATCCCGATCGAGCCGGTGAGCATCGCCGCCTCGTCGCTCAGGATGTCACCGAACATGTTCTCGGTGAGGATCACGTCGAAGTCCGTTGGCCGCGACACGAGCTGCATCGCGGCGTTGTCCACGAGCAGGTGCTCGAACTCGAAGTCGAGGTCCCGACTCGACGCCATGCGGCTCACCACCTCGCGCCAGAGCCGGGATGTCTCGAGAATGTTCGCCTTGTCCACGCTCGTCACCTTCCTGCGGGCGAACTTGAAAGCCACCTCCGCGATGCGCTCGATCTCGTCGACCGTGTAGACGCAGGTGTCGAAGGCGCCGCCGTCGCGCCGGCCCCTGTCGCCGAAGTAGATGCCGCCGGTGAGCTCGCGCACCACGAGCAGATCGGTGCCCTCGATGCGCTCGCGGCGCAGCGGGCTGGCGTCGAGCAGTGCGCTGCTGGGACGCACCGGGCGCAGGTTGGCGAACAGGCCAAGGCTCTTGCGCAGACCGAGGAGCCCCTGCTCCGGGCGCGGCGCATCCGGATCGGTCGTGTCCCACCTTGGCCCGCCGACGGCGGCTAGCAGCACGGCGTCGCTGGCCTTGCACGCCTCGACCACCTCGTCCGTGAGCGGGCTGCCGTGGGCGTCGATCGAGGC
>DATNBJ010000110.1:0-9562 GCA_035572055.1 Thermoleophilaceae bacterium
CCCGCGAGGTCGACAACGAGCGCGTCGCCCGCCAGACCGCCCAGCAGCGCGCCCAGCGCGTGCGGGCCGAGGCGCTGGCGCGGCGCACCGCCTCCGTCAGCCTCGAGGACCTCTTCTCGCAGATGCAGGAGGGCGGCATGGGCGAGCTGGCGCTCATCATCAAGGCCGACGTCCAGGGCTCGGTCGAGGCGGCCGTCGACGAGATCGCGAAGATCCAGCACGACGAGGTCGTCGTCAGGGTGATCCACTCCGGCGTCGGCGGCATCGTCGCCTCCGACATCATGCTGGCCGCCGCCTCGCAGGCGATCGTCGTCGGGTTCAACGTGCGCCCGAACGCCGAGGCGAAGGCGCTGGCCGACCGCGAGGGCGTCGACATCCGCACCTACCGCGTGATCTACCAGCTGACCGAGGACATCCAGCAGGCGCTGCTCGGCATGCTCGCGCCCGAGCAGGTCGAGGAGGTGCTGGGCGAGGCGGAGGTGCGCCAGACCTTCCGCGCCTCGCGCGTCGGCACGATCGCCGGCTGCTTCGTCCGGGACGGAGTGATCCGCCGTGGCTCACGAGTGCGCCTGGTGCGCGGCGGCACGATCATCTGGGACGGCCGCATCGGTTCGCTGAAGCGGTTCCAGGACGACGTCCGCGAGGTCGAGGCAGGCTTCGAGTGCGGCATCGTGCTCGAGAACTACGCCGACGTCAAAGAAGAGGACGTGCTGGAGGCGTACGAGACGCGACAGGTGGAACGAGAGCTCTAGGCGGACGAGGTCTGGGGTCTGGGGTCTCGGGTCTGGGGTCTTTTCCCGACACCCGACGCCCGACACCCGAGACCCATGAGTTTCGTCTGCCTCCTCGAAATCCACCTGCATTTCCCGGACAACGGCAGCCTGAAGGGCAAGCGCAGGGAGCTGCTGTCGTTGAAGTCCCAGTTGCAGCGCCGCTTCGGCGCGAGCGTCGCCGAGACCGAGCACCAGGACCTGTGGCAGCGCTCCACGCTGTCGGTCGCGCTTGTGGGAAGAGACGTGCACAGCGTCGAGGACGCGGCTGCGAAGCTCTGCAGATACGTGGAATCGCAGTGCCCGGACGGCGTGTGGATCGAGCGCGGGACGGTATCCGGAGAGGAGGTCCTAGGTTAGGATGACCACGTCGAGGATGAGGCGGGTCAATGAGGCGGTGCGGGAGGTCCTCTCGGGCCACATCGCCGGGGACCTGAAAGACCCGCGGATCGGCTTTGTGACAGTGACCGGGGTTGAGACGAGTCCAGACCTTCGCCATGCGCGCGTATACGTCAGCGTGCTTGGTTCGAACGACGAGCGCCGTGCGGCGCTCGACGGGCTTCGGTCCTCCGCCGGGTTCCTGCAGGCCAAGGTGGGCGAGGAGCTGCGAATGAAGCGAACCCCAACGCTCGCGTTCGAATACGACGACTCGATCGATCGTGGAATGAGAATCTCCGAGCTGCTCGACAAGGAGGAGTCGGGCGAGTGGGGGTAACCACGGACCTCGAGCTCGTCCTCGACGAGCTGCGGCAGGCCGACAAGCTGCTGCTCACCACTCACGAGAACCCCGACGGTGACGCGCTCGGGTCCCTGCTCGCCACTCACCAGATCCTCACGTGGCTCGGCAAGGACGCGCTGATGTTCATGGCGGCGGACGAGTTTCCGCTGCCGCACGAGTACCGCCACATGAACTTCAACGGGGTGCTGAACGGCCCGCCAGGCGATTTCGCGGACCGGACGATCGTCTTCCTCGACTGCGGGAACATCGACCGCATGCCGGTCGACTTCCTCCAGCAGGCGGACCTGCACATCCTCAACATCGATCACCACCACGACAACACGCGCTTCGGCACCGTGAACCTCGTGGTGCCGGACGCGTCGTGCACCGCGGAGATCGTGTTCAGGATCGCCAAGCAGCTCGAGGTGGAGATCACGCCCGAGACGGCCGACGCGCTGTACGTCGCGCTCGTCACCGACACGGGGCGCTTCATGTACGAGAACACCACGCCCGAGGCGCACCGGATGGCGGCCGAGCTGATCGAGCTCGGTGTGGACGTGCACGACGTGTACCGCCGCCTCTACGAGGACCTGCCGTTCAGCCGGCTGCAGCTTCTCGGGCGCGCGCTCGAGCGCGTGAGCCGCTACGACGGCGGGGTGCTCACCGCCACCTACCTCACCCGCGCCGACTACGAGGAGACCGGCTCGCTCGAGACCGACTCCGAGGGCATCGTCGATCACATCCGCGCGGTGGAGGGCACGAAGGTCGCGGCGCTGGTCCGCGAGCTGCTCTCAGACGACCGCGTCGGCGTTCGCAAGGTCAGCCTGCGCTCCACCGACGGCACGGTGGACGTGTCGCGCATCGCGCGGGCCCACGGCGGCGGTGGTCACCGCCAGGCCGCCGGGTTCTCCACGGAGCTGCCGATCGAGGAGCTCATGGAGCGGCTGCGCGCAGAGGTCGGCGAGCAGCTCTAGAAGAAGTGCCCCCGTCCTCGAGTCCCGACGCTTCCGGCGGTGCCTGGACGCCATGGCCCTCTCGGGCGTCCTGATCTACCCGAAGCCTGCCGGAGTCACCTCGCACGACGTGGTGGCCGCTGTCCGGCGGCGCCTCAGCGAGGAGCAGGGGCGGCGCGTGAAGGTGGGCCACGCCGGCACGCTCGACCCGTTTGCCACCGGCGTGCTGCTCGTGCTGGTGGGCGCGGCCACGCGAGCGCAGCGTTTCCTGATGGCGCTGCCGAAGACCTACCGCACCGTCGCGCGGCTCGGCTGGACCTCCGACACCGGCGATCCCGAGGGCGAGCTGGTGCACACCGGCCGCGTGCCCGGCGAGCTCGAGCTGCCCACCGGCGAGCTGATGCAGGCGCCACCCGCGTACTCGGCCGTGAAGGTGGGCGGCGAGCGCCTCTACGCGAAGGCGCGCCGCGGCGAGTTCGTGCAGGCGGACGCGCGCCCGGTGACGGTCCACCGCTTCGACCTGCTGAGCCGTGACGAGGATCGGGCCACCTTCGAGATCGAGTGCTCGTCGGGCACGTACATCCGGCAGCTGATCGCGGACCTGGGTGACGCCTACTGCGAGGAGCTCGAGCGCACGGCGATCGGCCCGTTCCGTCTCGAGGACGCGTCGGAAGAGCGAATCCTGCCGCTGGAAGGCGCACTCGAGTTCCTGCCGGATCGGGAGCTCGACGATGATGAGCTGAGGCTGGTCTCGAACGGCGTTGCCGTTCCCCATACCCCACACCCGACACCCCACACCCGACTGATGCATGATGGGCGCCTGATCGCCATCGCCGAACCGGGCGACGGCGAGCTCAAACCGATCGTGGTGTTCAAGTGAAAGTCACCCGCCTGCCCGACGCGGAGCCCCGCCCGCGACGCGTCGCCATCGGCACGTTCGACGGCGTCCACCTGGGGCACCGCGAGGTGATCCGCGGCAACGACACGGTCCTCACGTTCGACCCCCACCCGCTTGCGGTCGTCAAGCCGGACGCCGCGCCGAAGCTGCTCCAGTCGTTCCCGATCAAGCGCGACCTGATCGCCGGCATCGGCGTGGAGGAGCTCGTGGTGATCCCGTTCAACCGGGAGTTCTCCGACAAGTCGTACGAGCAGTTCATCGAGGACGTGCTGATCGACAAGCTGAACGCCACGCACATCTCGGTGGGCGAGAACTTCCGCTTCGGTCACGCGGCCGAGGGCAATCCGGAGAAGCTGAGCGAGCGGCCCGAGTTCGAGACCCGTGTGGTGCCCCTCGTGGAGGTGGCGGGGGAGACGGTTTCGTCGAGCCACATCAGAGGGCTCGTAGCAGCCGGCGAGCTCGAGACCGCCGCCGAGTTCCTGGGCGGTCCGTTCCTCTACGAGGGCGAGGTGGTGGAGGGCGACCGGCGCGGTCGCGAGCTGGGCTTCCCGACCGCGAACATCGTCCCCGAGGACAGGCTCGCCTATCCGGGGCATGGGGTCTACGCCGCCTGGGCGCACGGGCAGCCGGCGGCCGTGAACGTGGGCGTGCGGCCCACGTTCGTCACCGGCCGCGGCGCGCTGATCGAGGCGTTCCTGATCGATTTCGACGGCGATCTCTACGGACAGACCCTGCGAATCGGCTTCCTGAAGCGCCTTCGCGGCGAGAAGCGATTCGACTCGGTGGACGAGCTGGTGGCGCAAATGCACCGCGATGTGGAGCAGGCGCGCGAGATTTGTTCTGCTACGGTCTCCCGCCGATGAGCCTCACCGCGGAAGCAAAGCGCGACATCGTCACCAAGTTCGGCAAGGCCGACAACGACACCGGGTCCACGGAGGTCCAGGTGGCGCTGCTGACGGAGCGCATCAACCACCTCACCGAGCACCTTCGCGAGCACAAGAAGGATCACCACTCGCGGCGCGGTCTTCTGATGCTGGTCGGCCAGCGGCGCCGGCTGCTCAAGTACATGCAGAAGACCAACCTCGAGGGCTACCGCGCGCTCATCAAGGAACTCGGCCTGCGGCGATGATCGCGGCCGGCGCGCAGGCCCCCGACTTCAAGCTGCGCGACCAGGACGGACTCGAGATCACGCTCGAGGAGCTGAAGGGACAGACGAGCCTGCTCGTCTTCTACCCGCTCGACTTCAGCCCGGTATGCACCGACCAGCTCTCGATCTACCAGGAGCTGCTGTCGGACTTCGAGTCGCGCGGCGTGAAGCTCTACGGCGTGTCGGTGGACTCGGCCTTCTGCCACAAGGCCTTCCAGGACAAGCTGAACCTCACGTTCCCGCTGCTGGCCGACTTCGAGCCGAAGGGCCAGATCGCCAAGGCGTACGGCGTCTACGACGACGAGTGGGGCACCTCGCGGCGCGCGCTGTTCCTCATCGGCCCGGACGGCGTGGTGAAGTGGTCCTACGTCTCGCCGAGCGCGCTCGAGATCCCGGGCGCGAACCTGATCTTCGACGCGCTTGAGCCAGCCCCCGCCGGCTAGCGGCGGCGATCTGCGAAGCAGCGGCGGTCCGCCGCCGCCCGGGCCCGAGGATCACGTCCGCGGCGAGGGCACCAGCCTCGTGATCGTCTACGGCGACTACGAGTGCCCCTACTGCGCGCGCACCGAGCTGCTGCTCGCGGACCTGCCGGTCAGGCTCGTGTTCCGCCACTTCCCGGTGCCATCGAAGCACCCGCGCGCCCGGGCGCTGGCGCACGCCGCCGAGGCCGCGGCGCTGCAGGGTCGCTTCTGGGAGATGCACGACTCGCTGTTCGGCGACCAGGGCCATCTCGACGATCCGCACCTCTGGCAGCGCGCCGAGCGGCTCGGGCTCGACCTCGACCGCTTCGAGCGCGACCGCCGCTCGCCGGAGGTCGACGAACGGGTAACGCGCGACTTCCGCTCCGGCGTCCGCGCCGGGGTGATGACCACGCCCACGCTGTTCGTGGACGGGGAGCTGGTCAGCGGTGCGCCGCCGCCCGAGCTGATCGAGCGGCTTCGGTCAGCGTGACGTCGAGCAGGTCGCCCGGCGACTTCGCGCGCGACAGCACCATGTTCACGTTGAACGCGACGGTGCCGGTGAACGGCCCCGTGTGGAACGGCTTGACCGTGGAGCTCGAGACGGTGAGGCGGCGCTTGTTCAGGTCCCTCGTCTTGATCGTCAACGTGGGGAGCGCGCCGGCGAAGCCGATGTCCGCGTCGCTCGGCGCCGTGCAGTAGGTCTCCAGGAAGTCGGGCACGGTGACCGCGGGGTGGAACTGCAGCTTGAGCTGTCGCGCGTTGCCCGTCATGTAGACGAAGTCGAAGCGGTGGAGCACCTTCTCGGTGCACGGCGACCCGCCGCCGGGCCCGTTGACGCTGACCGAGGTCAGGCCGCCGATGTCCAGGTTCGCGAAGCCCGTGGCGCGCCTGCGGGTGCCGCTGCCGGTGAGCAGCACCGTGCCGTCGCCGTCGCGGATCGCGCCGAAGCCGTAGCTGATCGTCCCGTTGTAGCCGCACACGCCTGCCTGCGCGCACGCCGGGCCGCCGTCGCCCTGGAACGAGACGACCTCCGACATGCTGGCCGAGCGGACGGTGAACGCGAGGATGTCGAGACTCGGTGCCGCGGAAGCGGCGCCCGCGGTTGCCAGGGCGCCGAGCAGGACCACCGACGCCACGACCCCGCGAATCACGCCAGGCAGTGTAGGGCGCATTGCTAACCTCCGCTGGACTCTTTCCGAGAGAGCCAATGACACATGCCGCCAACCGGAGGCGGCGCTGAAAGGAACAGCATGAATGACGTAAAGCCTCAGGCGCACCGCGTCTCGGTCGAGGTCGGAGGAACCGAGATTTCGTTCGAGACGGGGAAGCTCGCCAAGCAGGCAAGCGGCGCAGTGGTGGTGCAGGCAGGGGACACGATGGTTCTCGCCACCGCCACGGCAGGGAACCTTCGCGACGTCGACTTCCTACCGCTCACGGTGGATGTCGAGGAGCGGATGTACGCCGCAGGAAAGATCCCCGGCAGCTTCTTCAAGCGTGAAGGACGCGCGGGGGAGAAGGGCACACTCACGGCCCGCATGATCGACCGCCCGCTGCGGCCCCTCTTCCCGAAGGGCTGGCGGCGCGAGACACAGCTCGTGTCGATCCCGATGTCGGTCGATCACGTGAACCCGTACGACATCCTCGCGATGAACGGCGCCAGCGCCGCGCTGATGGTGTCGGACATCCCCTTCCCCGAGCCGGTCGGCGCAGTGCGCATCGGCAAGGACGCGGAGGGCGGGTTCGTGGTGAACCCCAACGAGGAGTCGCTGCTCGAAACCGGCCTTGACCTTGTGGTCGCCGGCACCGAGGAGGCGATCCTCATGGTCGAGGCCGGCGCGGACGAGGTGTCCGAGGCCGAGATCCTCGACGCGCTCGACATCGCGCACCAGGAGATTCGCAAGCTCTGTCAGCTCCAGCGCGAGCTGCAGCAGGCCGCCGGCAAGGCGAAGCAGGAGATCGAGGTCCCGCAGGTGGACGAGGATCTGCTGAACCAGGTCCGCGACCGCTTCGGCGGCGCCCTCGACGAGGCCACTCAGGTCGAGGACAAGCTGGAGCGCCAGGACGCGACCGCGAAGGTCGAGGAGGAGATCCTCGCCGCGTTCGCGGGCGAGCCGGAGTCGCTCGAGTACGCAGAGCGCCGCGCCGCTGCGCAGATGGCGTTCGACAAGCTCGAGAAGGACATCATCCGGCGGCGGATCGCGGTGGACAAGAAGCGGCCCGACGGCCGTGGCGCCGACGAGATCCGGCCGATCTGGATCGAGGTGGGCGTGGCCCCGCGTACGCACGGGTCCGCGATCTTCACCCGCGGCCAGACGCAGGCGCTGTCGGTGGCCGCCCTCGGCACCACGCGCGAGGAGATGAGGCTCGACACGCTCGGGCTCCAGACCGCCAAGCGCTACTTCCACCACTACAACTTCCCGCCGTTCTCGGTGGGCGAGGCCGGCTTCATGCGCGGCCCGAAGCGGCGTGACATCGGCCATGGCGCGCTCGCCGAGCGGGCGCTCGTGCCGGTCATCCCGTCGCAGGAGGACTTCCCGTACACGATTCGCGTCGTGTCGGACATCCTCGAGTCGAACGGGTCCTCGTCGATGGCCTCGGTCTGCGGCTCGAGCCTGTCGCTGATGGAGGCGGGCGTGCCGATCGCGAAGCCGGTGGCGGGGATCGCCATGGGCCTCATCAAGGAGGGCGACGACTACATCGTCCTGTCCGACATCGCCGGCGTGGAGGACCACCTCGGCGACATGGACTTCAAGGTCGCCGGCACCGCCGACGGCATCACCGCGCTGCAGATGGACATCAAGATCTCGGGCGTCACGTTCGACATCCTGCGCGACGCGCTCGAGCAGGCCAAGACCGGCCGCACGTTCATCCTCGGCAAGATGGCCGAGGCGATCTCGGAGCCGCGGGCGGAGCTGTCGCAGTACGCCCCGCGCATCACCTCGATCCAGATCGAGGTCGACAAGATCGGCATGGTCATCGGCAAGGGCGGCGAGACGATTCGCGCCCTGTCCGAGGAGTACGAGGCCCAGATCGACGTCTCCGACGACGGCACGATCCTGGTCTACGCCGCGAGCGGCGAGCTGGGCGACGCCCTGATCGAGCGCATCCGGACGATGACCAAGGAGGTCGAGGTCGGCGACGAGTACACCGGCAAGGTCGTGAAGACCACGACGTTCGGCGCGTTCGTCGAGCTCTCCAAGGGCACCGACGGCCTCCTGCACATCTCGAACATCAAGCCCGGCGAGCGCGCCGAGTCCGTCGAGGACGTGCTCAACCGAGGCGACGAGGTTCACGTGCGTGTGGTCGAGGTCGACAAGGAGCGCGGCCGTATCGGCCTGCGCCTTGCCGACGACCCGGAGATCGCCGGCAAGTCGGCTGAGGAGCTGGCCACGGTGGGCACGGGCGACCGTGGCCCGCGCGGCGGCGGCGACCGGGGTGACCGCAGGCCTCGCGGCGGCGGACGCGACCGCGACCGCGGTCCGCGCAACGGCGGCGGCGGCGGCGATCACCGCAGGGACCGGCGCTGACCGCGCCGGCCTCACACGAGCTCACCGAGCTCGACTCGGGCGTTCGAGTAGTCACCGAGGCCAACCCCTCGGTGCGCTCGATCGCCCTCGGGTTCTGGGTGCGCGTCGGCTCCCGCAACGAGTCGATCGGTCAGGCGGGAATCTCCCACTTCCTCGAGCACCTGCTGTTCAAGGGCACCGACCGCTTCAGCTCGACGGAGATCGACCAGATCTTCGACGGGCTCGGCGCCGAGATAAACGCGGGCACCGGCAAGGAGACCACGTCGGTGTACTCGCGCTTCCTCGACCAGCACCTGGAGCGCGCCTTCGACGTGATGGCCGACATGGTGCTGCGGCCCACCTACCCCGACATCGAGTCCGAGCGGCAGGTGGTGATCGAGGAGATCGCGATGTACGAGGACGAGCCGTCCGACAAGGTGCACGACGTCCTGTCGGCGGCGGTGTTCGGCGACCACCCATTGGGGCGGCCGATCATCGGCACCGCCGACGTGATCGCGAACGTGCCGGTGCCGGAGATCGCCGAGTACCACGACGCCCGCTACACCGGGCCGAACCTGGTGGTGGCGGCGGCCGGCAGCCTCGACCACGACAGGCTCGTGGAGCTGGTGGCCGAGGCGTTCACCGCGTCGCCGGGTGAGCAGAACGCGGCGGTGCCCGCGAACGGCAACGGCTCGCCGACGGTGCGCTTCCACGAGAAGCAGACCGAGCAGTACCACCTCTGCCTCGGTGCGCCCGGGCTGGCCCGCTCGGACGAGCGGCGCTACACGCTGCGGGTGCTCGACACGATCCTCGGCGGGTCGTCTTCCTCGCGGCTCTTCCAGGAGGTTCGCGAGAAGCGCGGCCTTGCCTACTCCGTCTACTCGTACGCCTCGCAGTACGTGGACTCGGGACAGGTTGCCGTGTACGTGGGGACCCGCCCGGACCGCGTGCAGGAGGCGATGGAGGTGATCGGCGGCGAGCTGCGCAAGCTGCAGGACAGCTCGATCACGTCCGACGAGTTCGAGCGGGCGAAGGAGAACGTGAAGGGCCGCACGGTGCTGGCGATGGAGTCCACGCTCGCGCGGATGAACCGGCTCGGCTCGTCGGTG
>DATNBJ010000111.1:0-6114 GCA_035572055.1 Thermoleophilaceae bacterium
CGGGGAAGCGGGTCGTTCGAGGGAGGAGTGATGCGTATGTGATCGTGTGGGAGAAGTCTCTATGCGCGGGCCGGCGTGTAGCGAGTGCGAGCGAGGAGCAGGAGCTCGATGGCACCTGCAATCACAAAGAACAGCATGGGCCCCGCCCCTTCGAGCAACCCGAATGCGAATCCGGCTGCGATAAGTCCAACGCCGAGCCCCCAGTCGTAGGCGGCGTGCGCGGCGAGCGGGATGCTGCCGCGGCCGCCGGGCTCCGAGGCGGTCAGCGCCAGCCCGATCACGAGGGCGCCGAGCGCGGCGGAGAAGGCGATTGCAGCGGCCTCGAACCCGAACAGGAACGGCAGCACGACGAGCGCGGCTCCGACGAGCAACTCGATCGCGCCGTGCAAGTGGATGGAAATCTGGCCCCTGCGCGCCATGAGTCGAAGGTATGGGGCGAACGCATGTGCGTGTGTGAGCTAGTTCACGCAGGCAGTTCTGCGGATACCCTGCGCGGCGTGGCGAGGACCAGGCTGGACACCCTGCTCGTGGAGCGCGGTCTGTTCGACTCTCGAACGCGGGCCGCGGCGGCCGTGATGGCGGGCGAGGTGCGGCTGGGCGAGGATGGCCCGCTGGCCGACAAGCCCGGCCAGCTCGTGCAGGGCGACGCCGCGCTTGTGGTGGCGCCCGGCACGGAGTTCGTCTCGCGCGGCGGACAGAAGCTGGCGAACGCGCTCGATGCTTTCGGCATCGATCCGTCCGGCCGCTCCTGCCTCGACGTGGGCGCCTCCACGGGCGGCTTCAGCGACTGCCTGCTGCAGCGCGGCGCCGATCGGGTCATCGCGCTGGACGTGGCCTACGGCGAGCTGCACTGGCGGATCCGCAACCACCCGCGGGTCACGGTGATCGAGCGCATGAACGCCCGGGGGGTCTCCTCCGACGATCTGCCCTACGCGCCGGACTTCATCGCCGTCGACGTCTCCTTCATCTCGCTGGAGAAGGTGCTGCCCGCCGTCTTGGGCGCGGCGGCGGCGCGGTTCGACTGCCTCGCGCTCGTCAAGCCCCAGTTCGAGGTCGGCCGCGAGCGGGTCGGCAAGGGCGGCGTGGTGCGCTCAACCGACGACCGGCGCTCGGCTCTGGTCGCCGTCGGTCGGGCGGCGCGGGAGCTGGGCTACTCGCTGCTCGGCTTTGCCTCCTCGGGATTGCCCGGCCCGGCCGGGAACCAGGAGACGTTCGCGTGGATCGCCGAGCCCGGCCGCTCCGGCGCAGTCGACGACGTGGAGCGCGCCGCCCGGGAGGTGGAGCCGTGAGCTACCGGCCCAGGAAGGTCACGGTCCTCACCCACAAGAACACCGGCCAGACCGCAGAGCCGCTGCGGGTGCTGATCGACGCGCTCGTGTCCGCGGGCGTCGAGGTCCGGCTGCCGCCCGACGAGGTGGAGAAGCACGGCATCGAGTCCAGCGAGGGCGTGCTGCTCGGGGCCGATCCCGCCGAGAACGGCACCGACCTGGCGGTCGTGCTCGGCGGCGACGGCACGATGCTGCACGCGCTGCGCACGTTCGCCGGCCGCGAGGTCCCGGTCTTCTCGTTCAACTTCGGGGCGATCGGATTCCTGGCCACGATGGAGCGCAACGAGTTCGACGAGGGCCTCCAGCGCGTGATCCGGGGCGACTTCGACGTGCTCAAGCTGCCGGCGCTGTCGATCGAGGTGAACGGCACGCGCTACCTCGCGGTGAACGACGTCTCCTTCCACCGCCGCGCCAACAACCGCGTGGCCGAGCTCGCGTTCTCGGTTGAGGGCGACGAGCTGGGGGAGGTGCGCTGCGACGGCCTGGTCGCGTCCACGCCCGCGGGGTCGACGGGCTACAACCTGGCCAACGGCGGTCCGATCCTGGCATGGGGAGTCGAGGGGTTCGTGGTCTCGTTCATCGCGCCGCACACGCTCACGGCGCGTGCACTCGTGGTGGCCACCGACGCCGTGCTCGCGGTGCGCAACAACTCGGACAGCGAGCCTGTCGACGTGACCACCGACGGCCGCATCCTCTGCGGGCTCGACCCCCAGATGGAGATGCCGATCCGCTTCCTCCACGACCAGGTGCTGCTGGCTCAGAAGCCGGGCTCGAGCTACTACCACCGCCTGCGTGAGAAGTTCGGGCGCTTGTCGTACTGAGTCGCAAGTTCTTCGTTTCGGGACCGTGTCCGCGCGGCGGCTCCGTCGGACGCCGCTGGTACACAGGCATGCATGCTCCTAGAGCTACGCGTGGAGAACCTCCTGCTGATCGACCGGGCCGAGCTGCGGCTGGGGCCGGGCCTGAACGCGATCACGGGGGAGACCGGCGCCGGGAAGACGATGCTCGCCCACGCGCTCGACCTGCTGCTGGGCGGGAAGCCGCGGCCGGGGATCGTGCGGCCGGGCGCCTCGGAGGCGTACGTCGAGGGCGTGTTCGCGCTGCCGCCGGGGTTCCTGGACGATCCGGCGCTCGCGGACATTCGCGAGCGGCTTCCCGACGGCGACGAGGAGATCGTCCTGGCGCGGCGCGTGGCCGCCGATGGTCCCTCGCGCGCTTATGTGCAGGGGCGCTCGGCGAGCGCGGCGGACCTGAGCGAGCTGGGCGGCCGGCTCGTGACCTTCTACGGCCAGCACGAGCACCGGCGGCTGGCGGTGGCGTCGGCGCAGCTCGAGACGCTCGACGCGTTCTGCGGGCCGAAGCATCTGGCGGCGCGCGAGGAGTTCGCGGCGGCGCACGCGCGGGTGCTGGCGCTCGAGGGCGAGCTGGAGGAGCTGCGAGGACGGGCGGGCGCGAGCGAGCGCCAGCGCGATCTGCTCGCCTACGAGCTCGAGGAGATCGACGAGCTGGGGCCGAGCGTGGCCGAGGAGGCGGAGTTGCAGGCCGACCGGCAGCGGCTGCGCGCGCTCGAGGGACTGCGCGCGGCGGCCGGCGGCGGCGCGGAGGCCGTCGGCGGCGAGCCGGGAGTGGCTGTTCTGCTGGCGGACGCCGAGCGCCTCGCCGAGGCTGTCGAGGGCGCGGATCCCGAATTGGATGCTCTGGCGTCGCGTTTGCGGTCGCTGCGGATCGAGGCGGAGGACCTGGGCGTCGAGCTTCGCCGCTACGAGTCGTCGCTCGAGGGTGAGCCCGGGCGGCTGCAGGAGGTGGAGGAGCGGCTCGACCTGTACGACCGCCTGGAGCGCAAGCACGGTGGCAGCGTCGAGAGCGTGCTGGCACACGCGGAGCGCTGCCGCGCGGAGCTCGCGCTGCTCGAGGACACCGGAGCGGCGCTGATCCGGATCGAGGGCGAGCTGGAGTCCGCGCGGGCGGACGCCGACTCGCGGGCGAAGGCGCTCGGCGCCGCACGCGCGAAGGCCGGGCCGAAGCTGGCGAAGGCGGTGCTCGCCGAGCTCGCCGAGCTGGCGATGGAGGGCGCGGCGTTCGAGGTCCGCCTGGAGCCGCGCGACACACGTGCGCGGTCCGGGGACGAACGCGTGGAGTTCCTCATCTCGCCGAACGCGGGCGTGGCGCCGCAGCCGCTGCGGGAGACGGCGTCCGGCGGCGAGAGCTCGCGCGTGATGCTGGCGCTGATGAGCGTGGCGTCCGCCGGCGGGCCCGGCACGCTGGTGTTCGACGAGGTGGACGCCGGGATCGGCGGCCAGACGGCGCGGGTGGTGGGGGAGAAGCTGCGCCGCCTGGCGGGCGACTCCGTTTCGGGCGCTTCGAGGACCGAGGAGACCAAGGACGCAGGCTCGAAGGCGTACGCCAGTACGCCGAGAGGCGAGGACGCAGGTATCCGACGGTCCGCAGGGCGCCAGGTGCTGTGCATCACGCACCTGCCGCAGATCGCGTCGCTGGCGCACCAGCACTTCTCGATCGAGAAGGAGCAGGAGGGCAAGCTGGCCCGGGCGCAGGTGGAACGCCTGGAGGGCGAGGCCGTCGTGGAGGAGCTGTGCCGGATGCTGGGCGCGGACACGTCGGACGACGGCGCCCGGAAGCACGCGGAAGAGCTGCTCGCCGCGGCGTAGGCTCGACCTGTCTGCGATTTCCCAGCGCATAGCTGGGAAAGTGCAGACACGTCGGAAAATCGTTCGTGGATCGTGCCCCTACGCTCCAGGACGCCCTTCGTTGCCGCCGTTGAAGCGTTAGATCGGCGCCCAGTGTGGGCAGGCAAGCCCTCGGCAGGGTGCCAAAACAGCGCGTAGACTCCGAAAACGGCCGCCGGCCGTCCCCTCTTCGAATGGCCGTCCCACGCATCACACGCCGCGCGCCACGAACGGGCGCCTCGCGGACGTCCGGGAATGGACGCCACGTCATCGCTCTCGATTTCGAGGGCAAGGCAAAGTTGGGCAAGCGCACCAAGCGACTGGTGAAGCGGCTCGAGCCGGGCGACATCGCGATCGTCGACCACGAGGGGATCGACCGGGTGTCCGCCGACGACCTGGTGGCCACCGGCGTGCGCTGCGTGATCAACGTCGCGCACTCGTGCTCGGACAGCTATCCGAACAGCGGCCCCCTGATCCTGGCCGAGGCGGGCGTGCACCTCGTGGACGCGCCCGGCTCCGACCTGTTCGACAAGCTGAAGGACGGCGACGAGATCCATGTGAAGGGCGGCAAGGTCTCGAGCAACGGCACGGTCCTGGCGGAGGGCGTGGTGCAGGACCTGGAGACGGTGGTGCGGGCGCACGAGCAGGGGAGACGGCAGATCGGTGCGGCCATCGAGTCGTTCGCGGAGAACACGATGGCTCACATTCGCGAAGAGCGGGACCTGCTCGCGGGCCGGATGGAGCTGCCCGATTTCGAAACCAAGTTCAGGGACCGGCCCACGCTGGTGGTGGTACGAGGCGTGGACCACCAGAAGGACCTGCGCATCCTGCGCCCCTACGTGAGGGACGTCCGGCCGGCGCTGATCGCGGTGGACGGCGGGGCCGACGCCATCCTCGAAGCCGGCTTCAAGCCCAACATGATCGTCGGCGACATGGACTCGGCCACGGACACCGCGCTGAAGTGCGGCGCCGAGCTCGTGGTGCACGCCTATCCCGACGGCAGAGCGCCCGGCCGCGAACGTCTCGACAAGCTCGGCCTACCGTACAAGCTGGTACCGGCGCCGGCGACCAGCGAGGACGTGGCCATGCTGATCGCCGCCGAGAAGGGCGCAGAGCTGATCGTGACCGTGGGATCGCACTTCAACCTGATGGAGTTCCTCGAGAAGAACCGCGCGGGGATGTCGTCGACGTTCTTGACCCGACTGCGGATCGGCGAGATCCTGGTGGACGCCAAGGGCGTGAGCCGCCTGTACCGCCCCTCGGCCGGCCGCGGACCGATGATGTTCGTGGTGCTGGCGGCGCTGATCACGCTGGTGGTCATCGTCGTGTTCTCCTCGAGCCTCGGGCCGCTGCTCGACCTCCTTTGGCTGAAGCTTCAGATCCTGCTCGGTCTCAAGTAGCGCGGTGTTCGATTTCCGCTACCACGCGCTGTCGCTCGTGGCTGTCTTCCTGGCGCTGGCGATCGGCATCTTGCTCGGCGCGACGATCGGGGACTCACTGGTGTCGGACGCGAGCAAGGGGCTGAGCTCGTCGCTCCACGGCGACGTCGTGAACGCCCGCAACGACGCGCGGCAGGCGCATGCGGAGCTCAACCAGCGCGACAAGATCATCTCCGAGGAGTTCCCCACGGTCGTGCAGAACGTGCTCGCCGGCCAGCGCGTGGCGGTCGTGGCGACCGGCTCGCTGCCGAGCAACATCGAGTCCGAGGTCCGGCAGTCGGTGGAGGTGGCGGGCGGCGCGATCGACTCGGTCTCCACGTTCGACATCCCGAGCCAGCTCGACGACCTCGAGACGGCCGCCCAGGGGCGCTTACCGTCCGCCGGCACCGACCCGGAGCTCGTGCGGCAGTTCGGCCGGCGGATAGGCCGCTCGCTGGTGAACGCGGGCGACCTCACCCAGCAGTTCCACAAGGCTCTGCCCGACGCGTTCCGCGGCGACTTCCAGGGCGCGGCCTCGGTCGTCTTCTACCGCTCGCCGCCGCCCGACAAGGAGGACCCGAAGCAGAAACAGCTGCGCGAGGCGTTCGAGGAGGGCCTCGCCGCGGGGCTCGGGTCGGCGGGCGTGCAGACGGTGGGCGTCGAGGAGCAGGGCACCGACCCCTC
>DATNBJ010000112.1:0-19016 GCA_035572055.1 Thermoleophilaceae bacterium
GTGCGCGACAGGCTGTTCCACACCCTTGATCCCACGACCCGCTCGCTGGAGATCTCCGGGCGGCGCTACCTGCTCACCGACACGGTCGGCTTCATCCGCAAGCTGCCCCACCAGCTGGTCGACGCGTTCGCCGCCACGCTCGAGGAGGCCATGGAGGCGGACCTGATCCTGCACGTGGCCGACGCCTCGGCGCCCGAGGAGGAGCTGCTCGAGCAGCTCTCGGCGGTGGACGAGGTGCTCGCGGAGATCGGCGCCGCCGAGCGGCCGCGACTGCTCGCGTTGAACAAGATCGACCTGCTCGACGACGACCGCAAGCGCGAGCTCTCGTTCCGCCACCCGCGCGCGGTGCAGATCTCCGCGGCCACCCGCGAGGGGCTCGAGGACCTGACCGAGGCCATCGAGGCCCGCTTCCTCGCCACCCTGCGGCCGATGGAGCTGCTCGTGCCCTACGAGGAGGGCGGACGGCTGTCCGAGCTGCACGACCTGGCGGGCGACATGGAGCGCGAGGACACGCCCGAGGGCGCGCACATCTGGGCGCGCGTGCCGGCCGGCGTTGCCCAGCGCTTCGAGCGCTTCTCGGTGAACGGCGCGAACGGCGCGGCGCCGGACGAGGAGTGACGCTCCGCTTCTCGCGCCTCACCGACGGGGCGCGCGAGCCCAGCCGGGCGCACGACGGCGACGCCGGCTACGACCTCTACGCGGTCGAGGCCGCGACCCTCGGCCCCGGGGAGCGGGCCAACGTGGGCACCGGCATCGCGGTGGCGATTCCCGACGGCTGGGCCGGCCTC
Source organism: Thermoleophilaceae bacterium (assembly GCA_035572055.1). GTDB lineage: Bacteria > Actinomycetota > Thermoleophilia > Solirubrobacterales > Thermoleophilaceae > JAICJR01. The sequence goes on from DATNBJ010000112.1 coordinate 789, forward strand.
GTGCTGCCGCGTTCGGGGCTCGCGTCGCGGCACGGGATCACGATCCCGAACGCGCCCGGCCTGATCGACTCCGGGTACCGCGGCGAGGTGCGCGTCCTGCTCCTGAACACCGACCCGCGCGAGCCGTTCGAGGTGGCTGTCGGCGACCGCATCGCGCAGCTCCTGCTGGTGCGCCACGAGGCGCCCGAGGTGCTCGAGGTGGAGTCGCTCGACGAGACGGTTCGCGGCGCGGGCGGGTTCGGCTCGAGCGGTCGCTAAAACGTCCGACGGTTGGCACTAGAGTCCACACATGAATCCCGTGAAGCTGTACGGGATCCCCGCGTCAGGCGCGGTGCTCACCGTCCAGCTCGCGCTCGAGCACAAGAGCATCGAGTACCGCCGCGTGGACCTGCTGCCGGTGTTCCATCGGATCGGGATGCCGCTGCGCCGCTTCGGCGGAGTCACCGTGCCGGGCATCGTGATCGACGGGCGCCGGGTGCACGGGAGCCTGGCCAGCCTGCGCACCCTCGATGAGCTGCGCACCGGGCCGCCGCTGTTCCCGGCCGACCCGCTGCGCAGGCGCGAGGTGGAGAGCGCCGTGAGCTGGGGCGAGGAGAACTACCAGCCGGTCGCCCGGCGGCTCCTGCCGTACTCGCTGCTGCGCCGCCCGCGGGCGGTGGGCAGCCTGCTCGAGGACTCGCGCACGTTCATCCCGGCCGGGGTGCTCTCGAAGACGGCCGCGCCGGCGATCTTCGCCAACTCCCGCATCCACCACTCGAGCGAGGACCGCGTGCGGCGCATGCTCGCCGAGCTGCCGCCGATGCTCGACCGCGTGGACGCCTGGATCGGCGCGGGGCTGCTCGACGCCGACGACCCGGGCGCGGCCGACTTCATGATCGCGCCGTCCACGCGTGCGCTGATGTGGTTCGAGGACCTGCGCCCCGCGATCGAGGGCCGGCCCGCCGGCGCCCACGCGCTGCGCGTGGCGCCGCGCTACGCGGGAGCGATTCCCGCGGTGTTCCCCGAGGACGCCGTGGCCGCGTTCCGCGAGTCCACCCGCATGGCTGCGGCCTAGGCGCCCGCCCGGCGGCGAAGCTCCAGGTACGCCACCCGGTCGGACAGGACCGTTCGCAGGTCGCCGGTCAGCTCCTCGAGGAACTCCTCGCGGTAGGTGCTGTCGGTGAGCGCCGCCACCGAGTAGTAGAGGCCGCTGAAGGCGGCGATGGCGGCGCTGACGCGAAGCAGCTCGACCGTGACGCGCAGGTGGATGTCGCCCAGGCTGAGGAAGAGCACCTCGTTGCCCTGGCTGCCGGTCCACGACCTGGTCACGTCCGCGGATACGGCGAGGGCGCCGAAGGCCACGAAGAACGCTCCCACCGCGACGGCCACGAGCAGGACCTGGAGAGCCTGCGTGACGAACAGGACGAGCCCGATGTTGACCCGCTGGCGGGGCTGAAGCTCCGGGCCGGGGGCCACGTCGCGCTCGATGTGACCGACCTCCTTGGGCACGCGGACCACGAGGAACGTGGAGCCGACGGCCACGAGCAGCACCCCGATGGCCGCGAGCGTCGCGTCGTTCATGCCGGCGAAGACCTGCCACATCTCGGTGGTGAGGAACAGCACGACGCTGAAGAGGAGCAGCAGCGGGATCGCGCGGGCGAGGAGGCCGACCGCGGCCGCGAGCTGCTCGCCAACGCGCCGGCCGGTGAAGCGGATGATCGACGAGAGGCCGTAGGCGAACCAGCCGTACAGGAGGACCAGCAGCCCGGCGTTGACCGCGCAGACCACCCAGGCGCTCGTGGTCTGGCCGCCGATGAGCTGCAGCACGCCGCCGATCGCCACGAACCCCGCCAGCTCGACGGTGCCCACGTCGTTTGGCAGGGCAAGCGCCGGACGGTTCCGAAGCCGGTTGACGATCGCCACCGCCCCGGCGAGCGCCGCCGCCGCACCGGCCAGCACCAGCGCGTTCGCCCACACCGGCCAGTTGTGGTTGGCGGCGAGCAGCACCTCGACCATGAGCACGAGCGCGAGCACCGGCGCCGCGCGCGTCCACACGTCCTCGCGGGCGTTCCAGTCCTCGACGAGCATCGGCAGCCCGGCGTGACGGAAGCGCCGCTCGTACTCCTCGACGGTCACGCGACGCCTGCCGCGCGGCGGGCGCTGAGGTGCGCGGCATCCTCCAGCGAGTCGTCGGCGAGCGGCTCGAGCTCGCTGCCCGTCGCCAGCTCGATCAGGCGGTCCGCCAGCCACACGTTCTTCGGCAGCAGCGGGCCGTGCAGGTAGGTGCCGATGGTGTTGCCGCGCAGGACGCCCTCGAAGCCGTCGTTGCCGTTGTTGCCGAAGCCCTTTATCACGCGGCCGAGCGGCTGCTCGCCGTCGCCCAGGTAGGTGCGGCCGCCGTGGTTCTCGAAGCCGGCGATCACGCGCGGGCCGGTGCCCAGGTCGGCCTCGATCGCGCAGTTGCCGATCAGGCGCGGGCCCGGCTCGCGCACGGTGCGCAGGTCCACGAGGCCGACGCCCGGCAGCACCGTGGTGCCCATCTCGTAGCTCTCGCCGAGCAGCTGGTAGCCGCCGCACACCGCGAGGATCACCGCGCCGCGGTCCTGCGCCGCGTGCAGCGCCTCGCGCTTGGTGGCCACCATGTCGTCGGCGACCATCACCTGGTCGCGGTCCTGGCCGCCGCCCATGTAGAAGAGGTCCGCCGAGTCGGGGTCGAGCGGCTCGCCCATGGTGGACGCGAAGACCTCGAACTCGAGCCCGCGCCACTCGCAGCGAGCGCGCAGCACCGCGATGTTGCCGCGATCCGCGTAGATGTTCATCAGGTCGGGGTAGAGGCAGCAGACGCGCATCAGACCGCCTCGAGCACGACCACGGTGCTGCCCACGTAGCGATCCGTCTCCGGGATGTGCCGCCGCGGCAGCACGCGGAAGCCGAGCACCTGCGCCTCGGACTCGAGCATGTCGGCCGGCACGTCGTCCAGCCGGATGACGCCCGCCGACTCGGTGAGGTCGCCCTCGGGGGAGACGGTTTGGCGCAGGCGCTCGATCACGGTGGCGTCGTCCTCGAGGATCAGCCGGACCGGCATGCTCGAGAACACCCAGCCCTCCTCCTCGCGCACGTCCGGGAGCGGCGGCAGCGGATCGTCCTCCACGCCGTCGAAGGGATCCGCCAAAGCGGCCGCGAACAGGCCGCCCGGCTCCAGATGGCGGCGCACCGAGCGCAGCATCCGGGCGCGGCCCGCCACCCCGCCCATGAGCTGCGCCACCTGCATTGGGGCGATCACGACGGCGAAGGTGCGGCCGAGGTCGAACGAGCGAGCGTCGCCCACCGCGGTGGGCACGCGCACGCCGCGCTCACGCGCGCGGGCCGACAGCGCGCCCAACAGCGCCGGCTCGGCGTCGAGCCCGGTCACGTCGTGCCCCCTGGCGGCCAGCCGCAGCGCAACCCGGCCGGTGCCGCAGCCGATGTCGAGCAGCGGATCGGCCGCCAGCGAGTCCCACAGCTCGAAGTCGGTGGTATAGGAGGCGCACTCCACGTCGTGCCAGATCACGGTCTCGTCGAGGGTGTGTGAGCTCACTCCGACCATCTCCCGGCCAGGCCGCGGTCGGCCAGCAGGTCGCGCAGCTCGAGCAGCGCCGTGTAGGTGGGGAGGACGTAGAGCGGCTGTCCGTTGCCGGCGGCCACGGCGGCGTCGAGCGACGGGCCCAGCTCCCGGTCGACCGCGATCGGCGCGTCCACCCCGGCGTACTTCAACCGCAGCGCCATCTCCTCGGCGCGCGTGCCGGAGCAGCTCACGTGCCGCACGCGGCCCTTCAGCACCTCGAAATCAGCGTCCCAGATCCAGGACACGTCGCGTCCGTCGGCGATCCGGTCGTTCAAGCCGATCCAGAGATCGAGCTGCCCGTCCTCGAGCATCAGCGTTCGCAGCACCTCGTTGGCGCCGGCGGGGTTCTTCACGAGCAGGATCGCCACCTCGCGCGGGCCGATCGACAGCCGCTCCACGCGGCCGAAGGCGGCGGCGAAGGCGGCGAGCGCCTCGCGGATCTGACCCGGGGTGGCGCCGAGCTGCAGGGCTGCCGCCGTGGCCGCCAGCGCGTTGTAGACGTTGTAGAGCCCGGGCAGCGGCAGCGACAGCTCGATCGGCCCGGCGGGCGTCGCGATCCGCACCTCGGAGCCCGCCATGCCGTGGAGAGTGACGCGCTCGGCGGCCACCTCGGGCGCGGGCCGCGCGCGGCCGCAGTTCGGGCAGTGGTAGCGGCCCAGGTGGCCGAGGTAGACGGCCTCGTACACGTAGTCGTGGCCGCAGTTGCGGCAGCGCTTCGAGTCGGACGCGTGCTCGAGCGCCTCCAGCGAGTGCGACGGGTCCTCCACCCCGAAGTAGACGATCCGCTCGCGCTCGCGCCCGAGGTCGGCTACCAGCGGGTCGTCGGCGTTCAGCACGAAGGTGGTACGGCCCTCGCGCTCGGCCACGAGCTCGGCCCAGCGGTCGGCGAGCAGGTCGAGCTCGCCGTAGCGGTCGAGCTGATCGCGGAACAGGTTGGAGAGCAGCACCAGCGGCGGGTCGAGCTCGCGGGCCACCGGCGCGAGCCACGCCTCGTCCACCTCGAACAGGCCGATCTGGCCGGGCGCGCGGCCGGCGTCGAGCAGTGCGGTGGCCACGCCCCAGTTCATGTTCGACCCGGCGCGGTTGTGCACCACGTCGGCGCCGGAGCGGTCCAGGACCGAAGCCAGCATCGACGCGGTGGTGGTCTTGCCGTTGGTCGCGGACACCAGCACGGACCCGCGCTCGAGCCGCGCGCCCAGCGAAGCGATCGCGTGCGAATCGAGCCGGAGCAGCACGCGCCCGGGCAGCGTGGTGCCGCCCGTCCGCCCCAGGCGACGGCTGACTGCCCGCAGCGCGCGGGCGAGTTGGAGCTTGAGTTTCAGGAGCATCAGGGTGCGATCACGCGCAGGCACTGCTTCGTGACCCTGATCGTGGCAGGCAGCTCGGCGATCGGGTCGCCATCGGCGTAGACGGTGAACGGCCGGTCGGCGCTCACCTCGATCTCGCTGCCGCTCAGCCACTGGATGTTCGGGTTGTCCACGTGCTCGCCCTTGAACGACCTGGGAACGTCGCGGAGCCAGCGCAGCTTGGCGTGCGCGTGCACGAGCATCACGTCGAGCCGGCCGTCGTCCAGCTCCGCGTGGGGGACGAGCTTGATGCCGCCGCCGTAGGCCTTGGAGTTGGCGATCGCCACGTTGTAGCCGGTCATCGTGTGCTCCTGACCGTCCACGGTCACCCTGAACGTGGCGTGCTTCCAGCCCGCCAGCGTGCGCAGGCCCGCGTAGACGTAGACCAGGTTGCCCTTCACGAGCCGCGCCTCGTTCGCCAGCCGGTTGGCCACGGAGTCGAAGCCCACGGTGGCGATGCCCACGAACGGGCGGTCGTTCACGGTCCCGACGTCGATCAGGTGGTCGGGCCCGTCCACCAGGAGCAGCGCCGCCTCACGCGGGTCGGGCGGGATGTTCAACACACGGGCGAGGTCGTTGCCGCGCCCGCCGGGGACGATGCCGAGCGCGGCGCCCGTCCCCATCAGCGCGCCCGCGAGGCAGCCCACGAGGCCATCGCCGCCGATCGCCACCACCGTCTCGCCGTTCTCGGCCGCCGCGCGGGCCTCCTCGCGCGCGTGCTCGATGCTCTGGGTGTTCAGCAGCCGGTAGGCGACGCCGAGACGGTCGAGCTCGGTCTGCACCTCCGGCACCGCCCGCGCAGCACGACCCCCTGCCGCCGCGGGATTCAGGAAGAGCGCGAGTGGCGCCTCTCTCACTCTGCGGCGGCCATCCGGGCCGCGCGCTCCTCGGCGAACTTGCCGCGCTCCTCGCCGCGGAGCTCCGAGCCCTCCTCGTACTTGACGATGTCCGCGCGCGCGAGCATGTCGTCGCCCACGAGGCGCTCGGCGTGCGGCTCCTCGATGTCGTCGGGGTCGAGCGTGAGGAGCACGTCCTGGGCCACGCTGTGCCAGGGCTCGTCGGTGATTTGCTCGCTGGCCACCAGGAGCTGGTTCTCCCGGTGGAGCCAGTGCAGCTCGAACACGCCGAGGCGGTAGGCGTAGAGCTTGTCGCCGTCGCTGAAGAGGAAGTTCAGCCCGGAGAACTGCGAGCGGCCGATCACGCCCTCCACCAGATGCCGCAGGGAGCCGACCACGTCGCGGCGGTCGATGTGCGTGATCAGGTAGTTGAACATGTGCTCGCTGTCGGTGGTGCCCTTGGGCTTCGGCACGCCCAGCTCGAGCAGGCGCGGGAAGTGCAGCACCGTGCCGTTGTGGCAGAACGAGTAGGGCCCGAGGCAGAACGGGTGCGTGTTGTCCAGTGTCAGCCCGCCCATCGTGGCGCGGCGCAGGTGCGCGTTGAAGATGCGCCCCTTCATGTTCGTCGCGTCCGCGAAGCCGTCGTCGCTGAACGCGGCCTCGGGGAAGCGCACGCACGTGGGCTCGCCGTCACGGTCGTAGACCGCCATTCCCCAGCCCGAGTCGTGGTCCATCGACTGATGGATCAGCGGGTTCGGCGCCTCCAGCAGCTCGTGCCGGAGGCAGACCGGCTCAGCGGCTACGCACCCGAGTACGCGGCACATGGGGGAGAGAACCCGACGCTCACGGCTTCACAGCTTAAAGATCGACCGAAGGGGGACGTATGGATACACCGCGACGAATCTGGTGGGCTCGGCCGCGAAAGCTGTGCGCTTTGGAACGGCCGGGCGGTGGCGGGCGCAGTCACAGGCCCGAGCGGCGCGAGTCGGACATCGCGTACCTGGTGGACAGCGGGGTCCGGCTGGTGATCAGCACGATGATCACGCGGCACGGGCTCGCCGACTACGAGGCGGTGGGCCTCGAGTGGCGTCACCTGCCGGTGGCGTCGTGCGCCGAGGGCGCCGCGGCGCTCGACGAGCTGCTGCCGCTGCTGCGCCGGGAGCTGCGCTCGCGTGGCGCCGTGGCCGTGCACGGCAACCGGCACACGGACTTCGTGGCGGCTCTGTGCGCGGCGCATCTGCACCAGGAGCGCGGTGTGGCGATCGAGGACGCGTTGACCGATGCCGCGGCGGCCGGGCTCACCGTGACGCCCGAGGCGGCCACGCTGCTGGGCGCGGACTACGAGGCCGTCCAGCCGCGCTCGCGCATCGCCTCCTCCACGAGCTCGGGCCTGTCGGTGACCACGTAGGCGTCGACGATCGCCCCGTCGGTGTTGATCGTGATCGACAGCCCGGAGTCGGTCCGGCGGACCTTCGAGATCGGCGCTATCGGCCGGCCGGAACCCATGCGCGGCTTGATGCGGCCGGTGGCCACGCGGTGAACGCCCTCGATCTTCGCGAGGCCGTCGAGGAGGCGGCGGTAGCCCTTGGTGCTCGAGTGCTTGTGGTGGGTTTTGCGGGGCAGGGTGTGGGGTGTGGGGTATGGGGTGTGGGGACTTCAGCCTAGGACGAGTTCCTTCAGGTCCTTCGCTATCGCGATTGGCTTCGGCTTCTTCGCCTTCTCTGCTTCCTCCGCGGTCGTGTCCCCGGTCAGCACCAATGCCGCGTCCAGGTGTGCCTTCTCGGCGCCGGCGATGTCGGTGTCCAGGCGGTCGCCGATCACGAGCGTGTTGCCGTCGCCCATGCGGTCCATGGCCGTGAGGAAGAGCTGTGGCTCGGGCTTGCCCACGATCGACGCCTCGCGGCCGGATGCACGTTCCACCGCCGCGAGTATCGAACCGGTGCCCGGCCAGAAGCCGTCCGGCATCGGCAGCGTGGGGTCCCGCCCGGTTGCGAGGAAGTCGGCCCCGCGGCGTGCTGCGAGCGACGCGTTCTTCAGGTCGTCGTAGGTCAGGTCGAAGGTGGCGCCGATCACCACGACCTCGGCCCGCGATGCGAGGTCGGTGCCGTTCATGATCCGCAGTCCCGCGTCCTGCACGTGGCGGAACATCGCCTCGGAGCCGATCACGAACGCGGTCCGCCCCTGGCGCGTATCGGCGAGCAGGTGCTGCATCGCACCGCCGACGGTCACGACGTCGGCGAGCGACGCCCGCACGCCGATGCCCCACAGCTTCGTCACCAGATCCTCGCCCGCCATCCACGAGTTGTTGGTCACGAACGCGAGGCGCATGCCCGCCTCGCGGATCGCGTTGATGGCGTCGAGCGAGCCGGGGATCGGGTCGGGCCCGATCCAGACGCAACCGTCCAGATCGAGGATCACCTGCTCGTAGCCGCGCAGTAGCGTCGAGATGGGCATTACGGCGCTGCATCGTATGCGGCCTTTACTAGCCTTACCCGCCGTGCGTCGACTCGCCGTTCCAGCCCTTCTCGCGCTTGCCGCCATCGCGGCGGGCTGCGGCAGCAGCGGCGGGTCGGACACCAGCGGCATCCCGGATGGGTCGGACACGGGCGCGGCTGCCGCTCCCACCAGCACGGCCGCGGCAACCGGAGCCTGCAAGCAGGTCCAGGCGCCGGCCGCGAAGAAGAACGGCGGCCAGACGAAGCCGACCACCAAGCTCGACCCCGCCAAGACCTACACGGTGACGGTGCAGACGAACTGCGGCACGTTCGCCTTCACGCTCAACGTCAAGGACTCCCCGAACACCACGGCCGCGTTCGCCGGCCTGGTGCAGAAGGGCTTCTACGACAACCTGATCTTCCACCGCATCGTGCCCGGCTTCGTGATCCAGGGCGGCGACCCGACCGGCACGGGCGAGGGCGGACCCGGCTTCAGCACGGTCGACAAGCCGCCGAGCGACGCCAAGTACACGCTCGGAGTCGTGGCGATGGCCAAGACCCAGAACGAGAAGCCGGGCACCTCCGGCAGCCAGTTCTTCGTGGTCACGGCAGACGACTCCCAGCTCCCGCCCGACTACGCGCTGCTCGGCAAGGTCACCAAGGGCATCGGTGTCGTGCAGGCCATCGGCCAGCTCGGCGATCCGGCCGACCAGCAGGGCACGCCGAGCCAGACGGTCGTGATGCAGAAGGTCACGCTGAGCCAGTCATGACCGCGGTCTTCGACGTCGACGAGCAGCAGTTCATGGACCGAGTGGTGGAGCGCTCGCGTGAGGTCCCCGTGGTCGTGGACTTCTGGGCGGACTGGTGCGGCCCGTGCAAGGCGCTCAGCCCGGCGCTCGAGCAGGCGGCCAACTCCCGCGCGGGGAAGATCGAGCTGGCGAAGGTCGACGTGGACAAGAACCAGATGCTCGCCCAGAGCTTCGGCGTGCGCGGCATCCCCGCGGTGAAGGCGTTCCGCGACGGCCGCATCGTCGACGAGTTCACCGGCGCGATCCCGCCCGCCCAGGTGGAGAAGTTCTTCGACCGGCTGGTGCCCTCAGAGGCCGACGAGCTTGCGAGCGGCGAGGACGAGGAGTCGCTGCGCCGCGCGCTCGAGCTCGAGCCGAACCATCCCGACGCCGCGGTGGCGCTCGCCCGGCTGCTCGTCGAGCGCGGCGACCTCGACGAGGCGGAGGGGCTGCTCGAGCCGCTCGGACACGACTTCCGCGCCGCGGGCCTCGCGGCGCGAATCGAGCTCGTGCGCGAGGGCAGGGAGCCGGAGGGCGCCCTCCAGGCGTGGGACGAGGGCGATTACGAGCGGGCGCTCGAGCTGCTCCAGGACGCGCTCCTGAGCGCGTCCGACCAGACCGCGCGGGACCAGATCCGCAAGGTGATGGTCGCGATCTTCACCGAGCTCGGCCCGGACAGCGAGCTGGCGAGCCGGCATCGCCGGCGACTCGCCTCCGCGCTGAACTAAGGGCGCTAGCCGCCGCCGCGCTGCGCCTGCATTCTTCGCTGGCGCCTTCGCCCGAAGACCGCGAGCACGCCGAGGCCGATGGCCACGATCAGCAGACCCCAGAAGATCGCCACGGTGTTGCTCACGCCGCCGAACGGCAGCGCGATCAGCTTGGCGAGGCCCCAACCGACGGCCAGCAGCAGCACGATGATGCCGAGCAGCAGCAGATAGCCGCGGATGCGCCGCAGCATCCCGGAGCCGGGCGGGGGCGCGACCAGCGACATGAGGCGAAGCATCAGGAGCTGGCGCGCGGTGGGCGGCGCCTGGCCCAGCTTCTCGACGGCCTCCTTCAGGTCGTCGGGACGGCGCTCGGCCAGCGCCATCGAGGCCTTCATCATCTGGCGCAGCGCCGGGCGCTCCTGCGGGTGCGCCCCGGCCAGCGCCTCGTTGAAGTAGCGGCGCGCGGCCTTGGCGTCGTAGCGCTCCGCGGCGCGGGCTCCGAGGATCGCGCGCGCCGCGGCGCGGTGCTTCGATTCGCTCAGGAGCTGCTCGTCCGAGCGCGACTCGAGCTGCTGGATCGCACCCAGGGTGCCGACCCGCTGCTGCATCTTGACCTGACGCTGCTTTGCCATGCGGCCACCAGTTTCGCAGATGGGCCGGTGGTTTCAGGGGGCAATACGCGGGTACTTCCGTTATACGGCGTCCAGGCAGAGGGCAGGGCGGACGCCATCGATTGACCGCAGCAACGAGCCAAGCTTCAGCTCCGCCGCGGTGGCAGTCCTACCCGCCACCGCCCGGGTCGAAGCCGCTCTCGAGCCGTCGCGCATCGCCCCGCGCGACGGCTCAGTTGTTGCGGGCGCTAGCGTCCGGCGCGATGCAGAGGCTCACGGATCGGCCGGTCCTCGTCGCCATTGCGGGCGCGTTGACGATCGCGTTCTCCGCGATCCTCGTCCGGCTCTCACACGCCACTCCGTCCACGGCGGCGGTGTTCCGTTGCGCCTACGCGCTACCGCTGCTGGGCCTGCTGGCCGCCCGCGAAGGGCGCCGCTACGGACCGCGCTCGGCGCACGACCGCCGGCTGGCGCTGATCGCCGGCGCCTTCTTCGCGGTCGACCTGATCTGCTGGCACCACGCGATCGGCGACGTGGGGGCGGGGCTCGCCACCGTGCTCGGCAACTGCCAGGTAGTGCTCGTCGGCGTGCTCGCCTGGCTGTTCCTCAGTGAGCGCCCAAACTCGCGCACGATCGCCGCGGTGCCGGTGGTGCTCCTTGGCGTGGTCCTGATCTCGGGCGTGATCGGCCACGGCACCTACGGCCGAGACCCCGCGCGCGGCGTGATGTTCGGCATCCTCACCGGCCTCACCTACGCGGTCTTCATCCTCGTGCTGCGCCAGGGGAACAGCGACCTGCGCCGTCCCGCCGGCCCGCTGTTCGAGGCCACGGCGGCGGCAACCGTGTTCGCGGTCGCCGGCGGGCTGATCGTCGGTGACCTGCACGTTCAGCCCACCTGGCCGGGACACGGCTGGCTCGCCACCCTGGCGCTCACCTCGCAGGTGCTCGGCTGGCTCTTGATCTCGGTCTCGCTGCCGCGTCTCCCGGCGGCCAAGACCTCGGTGCTGCTCACGATCCAGCCGGTCGGGTCGGTGCTGCTGGGGATCGCGATCTTCAGCGAATCGCCGTCGGCGGTGCAGTTCGCGGGCGTGGCGGTGGTGCTCGGCGGGGTGATGCTGGCGAACCTGAGACCCCGGCGTACCGCCGCCGCGGCGTAAATACCCCGAGCTGGGTACAAAGGTGTTAACGCGCCAGCCGATACGAGTTATGTGCTCAACCTTCGCGGCTGGCTTGGTGGACTCGGCGGAGCGGCGGCTGTGACGATCGGGGTCGTCGCGGCGGCGCTGATCGCGGCCGGCCTCACCAGCCTTCCCGGCATCCAGGAGCACGTGAGGGTGCCGGCCATGCGGCGCCACGTCGCGCTCGGCGGCGAGAGCGGAATCACGAGCGCGAGCTCGACCACTTCGCGGCAGCGGCACAGCACACGGACTTCGACCGCCGCCGGCGGCGGCAGCCGCGGCGACCGGCGCACCCTGGCGGGCGGCACCGGCCCCATGAGCGTCCGCCATGGCGGGACTCGCACGCCCGAGCCGCCTCACCCTGGCCCCAAGGACGGCTCGCGCGGCAGCTCCTCGCCCGCCCCCGGCGCAAGCGCTCCGGCGCCGGGCGGCGGCGGGAGCCCGGGCGGTGGCGGTGGTGGCACCCCTGGCGGTGGCGGCGGCGGCAACAGGCAGCAGCCCGGCTCGCTCGGCGACGCCGTGAAGAACACCACGCAGCAGCTCGGCGACACCGTGAACGGCGCCACCCAGACGGTGGGCGACACGGTCAACGCGGTGAGCCCGGTCCTGGGCGACACCGTGAAGCAGAGCGGCCCCGCGCTGGGCGACACCGTGAAGGGCGCCGGCGATCTGGCGGGCAACACGCTGGACGGCCTGCTCGGCGGCCACCACTAGCCGCAACGCATAGATTCCGCGCGTGGACCTCGACTCGCCGCGCGCGCAGCGTGTACTGGACCGCGCCCGTGCCGTGCCGGAGGGATTCGTGCGGACCTACGGCGACCTGTCGCCGGGCGCGCCGCGCTTCGCCGGGGCGGTGCTCTCGGTGTGCGATGACCCGACGGTGCCCTGGCACCGGATCGTGCGCGCCGACGGCACGCTGGCCAAGGGTGACCGCCAGCGGCGCAAGCTCGAGGCCGAGGGGATCCCGTTCACCGGGGACCGCGTGGACCTCCACGCGGCGCGGCTGCCGGACTAGGCCGAGGCGAAGTCCCGCAGGGCTTCCTTGCCGCCGCCCACCATGGGCGGGCCGTGCGCCAGCAGGATGCTGTCGAAGTCGAGCTCGAGAAGCGCGCGGAAGGAGTCGCGCAGGCCGCTCTTGATCGCCACGGGATCGTCGCCAAGCAGGTGGTCGGAGACGAACCGCAGCGGACCGTTCTCGTCGCGCACGATCGCGTCGGCGAAGCTCAAGGCTCCCGCCGAGACGATGTGAAAGGCCGTCTCCTCGGGAGTCAGGACGGCCACGCGCTCGGCGGTGATGCCGGGCGCGACCTCATCGCCGAACGAGAAGCCCTTCACGGCGGGACCGCCTTCGAATTCGTGCAGCCCACTGCGCTGGCACAGGATGTGGCACCCGTAGCGGTCCGCGAAGCGCCCGCTGTCGCGGTAGTGGTGGCGGTTGGTGAGCAGGATGCGCTCGGGCGCTCCGTGTTGCTCGAACCACTCCAGGCCCGCGTCCGGCGTCATCGGATCGATCAGCACGAGCGACTCGGGAACGGCGTAGGAGTGCACGTCCGTGCCGATCGTGTCGCGGAAGGCGGTCCAGTGGAGGACCCCCGGAAGAATCTCCTCGATCACGGGGCCAGCGTAGCGTCCGCCCGGTTGTGCCACCGTTTGGGCGCGTGACGGGCAGACGAACGAGGCGACTTCAGGGGCTGATCGTCGCCGCGGTGCTGATCGCCGCGGCGGTCGGGCTGATCCTGGCGCTGACCGGCGGCGGCAAGGGCAAGCTCAAGCCCGCGGCCGGCAACGGCGGCGGCACCTACGACCCGCTCGCCTACGACAAGGACCGCCGCGCCGAGTTCGAGCAGGACGCGGCCACGGGGGAGGGGCACGTGGTGTTCGCGAAGAGCCCGGGCGGGGTGATCGCCACCGCCAGGCGCACCGCCCACTTCCGGCCGCTGATCGACAGAGCGGCCAAGGCCGGCGGCATCGACCCGAACATGCTCGAGGCGGTCGTGTTCCTCGAGAGCGCCGGGCGCCCCGACGTGGTGGCGGGCAACGACCTGTCGGGCGCCACCGGGCTCACCCAGATCCTGGCCGAGACCGGCACGAACCTGCTCGGGATGCACGTGAACCTCGCGGCCAGCAAGCGCCTCACGCGGCGGATCGACAACGCGCGCAGCGCAAAGGGCCGGCAGAGGCTCGAGCGCTCCCGCATGCGGGTGGACCAGCGCTTCGATCCCGCCCGGTCGCTGGCGGCCACCGTGCGCTACCTCACCATCGCCCGGAAGCAGTTTGGCCAGGATGACTTCGCGTTCACCTCCTACCACATGGGCATCGGCAACCTGCAGAGCGTGCTGCGCGACTACGGCGGCGGTAAGGACCTGACCTACGCGCAGGTGTACTTCGACTCGTCGCCGCTGAACCACCCGAAGGCCTACGCACTGCTCTCGCGCTTCGGCGACGACTCGTCGAACTACTACTGGAAGCTGCTCGAGGCGAAGCGGATCATGAGCCTCTACCGGAGCAACCCCGCGTCCCTGCGCAGCCTGTCGGCGCTGCAGAACGGGCGCGCGTCGGCCGAGCTGGTGCTGCACCCGGAGGGCACGACGCAGGTGTTCGCGAACCCGCAGGCCGTGCTCGACGCCACCGCCGCCGACAGGCTCGCCCGGCTGCCGAACGACCCGAAGAAGTACGGCTTCCAGGTCGACCCTCTGCTGGGCCAGTTCGCGAGCCGGCTCGGCCAGAAGCCGGCCGCCTACAGCGCGCTTCGGCCGGAGGCGCTGGCGCTGCTCGTCTACCTGTCCGAGGGCGTCCGAGCGATCGCGACCGGCTCGAGCCCGCTGCTCGTGACGAGCGCCGTGCGCGACGAGAAGTACCAGCGCCTGGTGGCCGCCGCCAACATCGAGGCCACCCACGGCTACTCGCTTCACACCACCGGCTACGCGTTCGACATACGGCGGCGCTACTCGAGCCGGGCTCAGGCCCTGGCGTTCCAGTTCATGCTGGATCGCCTGCAGGCCATGAACCTGATCGCCTGGGTCCGCGAGCCCGACGCGATCCACGTGACGGTGTCGAGCTCGGCGCGCCGGCTCGAGCCGCTGCTGCATTGAACAGGAGGAGCACATGAGAAACCGCGAGCAAGTGGTCTGGTGGCTGCTCGCCCTGCTCGGAGTCACGGGCGCCGTGAACATGGCGATCGGCGCCTGGGCCGAGATCGCGCCGCACGGCTGGTACCGCACGTTCCCGGGCGCGGGCCACCACTGGGTGTCGGCGGTCGGCCCCTACGACGAGCATCTCGTTCGCGACGTGGGCGCCGCGCTGCTCGCGCTCGGCCTGCTGATGGTGTGGACGGCGCTGGCGCCGCGGGTGGCCGTGCTGCGCCCCGCGCTGGCGAGCGTCCTCCTGTTCGCGGCGCTCCACTTCGCGTACCACGCTGCCGCGTGGAGGCACATGGGCGCGGGCGACAACATCGCCAACCTGGTGGTGCTCTCGCTGGTGGTGGTCGTGCCCGCGGCGCTCTTGTGGTTCGACCTGCGCAGACCGCGGGGGAGGGAGCAGGATGCGCTCGCGCTCGAGTACGCGGAGGCCCTCCGCGCCGCGTTCTCGTCCGTCCCCGACGAGCTGCTCGCACGCATGCGGCGGCAGTACGACGACGAGCAGCTCGCGGAGCTCACCAGGGACATCGCCTTCCCAACAGTCCGTTAAAGCTTTGGCGGGAACGGTCGAGTACCGTGGTTTGATGCGCGCGGCAGTGCTTGCACTCGTGGCCGGGCTGCTTCTGGCCCTGCCGGGAGTGGCCTCCGCCGACGCCCGTTTTCACCCGTGTGTGAGCGGGTCCGTGATCGATTGCGGGCGCGTCGTCGTGCCCGTGGATCCGTCCGGCGCGGTGAAGGGCGCGATGTCACTGCACGTCGAGCGCTACCAGAGCCACGGGCCCAACAAGGGCGTGGTGATCGCCCTCGCGGGCGGTCCCGGGCAGGCCGCCACGCCGCTCCTGCCCGACTTCGCGATCACGCTCGACCCGATCCTGCGCGGGCGCCGGCTCGTGGTTTTCGATCAGCGCGGCACGGGCTTCTCCGACCAGCTCCTCTGCAAGAACCTGGGCCGTCACGACCTGTCCGACATGGGCGTCGGCGGCTGCGCCAACTCGCTCGGCGCGCTGCGGCCCTTCTACTCCACGACCACATCGGTGTCGGACATGGAGGCGCTGCGGCAGACGCTCGGCGTGGACAAGATCGACCTCTACGGCGTGTCCTATGGCACCAAGGTCGCGCTCGACTACGCAATCCGCTACCCGCAGCACGTGCAGCGCCTGATCCTCGACTCGGTGGTCATGCCGGGCGCGCTCGACCCGTACGAGCTGAGCAGCTTCGCCGCGATGTCGCGCCTCGTGTCCCAGATCTGCGCGAACAAGGAGTGCAACGGCATCACCGACAACCCGGTGGCCGACCTCACGCAGCTCATCCAGCGCCTGGTCACGAGCCAGCCGACAGGCGTGGTGGTGAACGGCAAGGGCCAGAAGCGCAAGACCGGGCTGCGCCGCAGCGGCATCCTCAACGTGCTGTTCGCCGGCGACTTCGATCCCACGCTGCGCGCCGACTTACCGGCCGCCGTCAAGGCCGCTCTGAACGGCGACAACGCACCGCTCCTCCGGCTCGTGTCGTCCACCACCGGCAGCGAGAGCTTCGACCCGTCCACCGGTGACAGCGAGGCCCTGTTCGCCGCCACCTCGTGCGAGGACTCGTCGCTGCCGTGGTCGCAGTCCACGTCGGTGCCGGACCGGATCGCGCAGGGACGCGCGGCGTTCAACCAGATCGCTCCGTCCTCGTACGCGCCGTTCGACGCCGACACGGTCTTCCGCTTCAGCCTGACCGCGTTCTGCCCCTGGTGGCCCGAGGCCGGCAGCAGGCCGCCGGTGGAGACCGCGCCGATGCCCGCCGTGCCCACCCTGATCCTCAGCGGCGACGACGACCTGCGCACGCCGCAGGAGGACGCCGTGAAGCTGGCGGCGCAGCTCCCGAAGGCCACCGTGGTGAAGGTGCCGAACGTGGGTCACTCGGTGCTCGGCGGCGACCTTGGCAGCTGCTCGATCCGCGCTCTTCAGCACTTCTACCGCGGCCAGCCGATCACGGCGTGCCGGAACGAGGCGCCGCTGTTCCAGCCGACCCCGGTCCCGCCCACCTCGCTCTCGCAGGTGAAGCCGCTCGCCGGCCAGCCGCGCCGGGTGGGGCAGACGCTGGGCGCCGTCCGCTTCACGATCGCGGACCTGTTCGAGCGCACGCTCGACTCCGTGCTGAACTCACCGGACGGACTGACGATCGAGCCGGTCGGCGGACTCCGCGCCGGCTTCTTCACCTCCGGCCGCAAGGGCCTCGACCTGCACGGCTACTCGTGGGTGCCCGGCGTGACGCTGACCGGCCGGGTGCCGCTTCGTGGCGCGATGCGGCTGAAGATCGCCGGGCCCGCCGCGGTGCGCGGCACGCTGAGGGTCACGCTGCGCGGCCACGCGACCGGGAAGCTCGGCGGCCACCGCATCTCGGTGAACCTGCTGTCCGGCAACCTGGCGCGCGCCCGCGCGATCGCGGCGGGTAAGCGGCCGCTAGTGAGCCTGGCGCGCACGCCACGCCTCGACCATCTCGATCCGCTCGAGGATGGTCGGATGGTCGCCCGTTAGCGCCCGCCACCAGCCGGGCGGGTCGGGGTCCACGCGGCTCATCTTGGCGAGCGTCACGAACGCGGACCGGGCCGAGGCCGGATCGCGCGTGGCCTGAAGCGCCGACCAGTCCGCCTCGGCCTCCATCCGGCGCGTCACCGCGTTCTGCGCCGGCGAGAGCGCTAGCTGCAGCAGGGTGAACACCAGCAGCGCCAGCGGCACGGCGCGCGGGTCGTAGAGGCCGCCCTTCGCGCGCGTGGCCATCGCCAGCAGGAAGCCGATGGGGATGCCGAACAGCGCGAACCACGCCAGTCCCTTCCAGAGATGGTTGTGAGCGATGTGGCCGATCTCGTGGGCCAGCACCGTGCGCACCTCGCCCCGGCTGAAGCGACCGTCCACCAGGGTGTCCCAGAGGATCACGCGCTTCGTCGGCCCGAGCCCCACCGCCTCGGCGTTCACCTGGGTGGTGAACTTGTGCACGTCCTGGATCTTCACCTTCACGGGCTTCAGCCCCTCGGCCCGGGAGAGCTGACGCGCGTCGGCGAGCAAAGTTGGGGACCGGGCCGAGTGCACCTGGCCCACCAGGAACGGCGACAGGAAAGTGATGAGCACCGCCACCGCGACGAGCGCCGGCACGCCCACGAGCCACCAGCGGTTGCCGAGCACACCGGCGAGACCCATCACGATCGCGATCGCGAAGCAGACGAACAGGAACTCGCCGCCGAGCCCGAAGAAGGTGCTGAAGAACCAGTCCAGGTAGCTCTGGTGCGACACGCCGTGGCGCCGCTCCCACCACACCGCGGCGAGGCCGAACGGAAGCTGGGCGATCCACACCACGGCCATCCCGAGCATGCCGAGCAGCAGGCCGGTGCCCACGCGCCCCGCCGCCGACTCGCGCATCAGCCGCTCGCCACGCAGCGCATAGCCGACGAGCGCCAGCAGCAGCGCGATCTGTGACAGCACGTAGTCGATGCGCAGGAAGCGCTCGTAGCCCGCCGTGCGGTCGAGGTCCGCCTCGGTGAAGAAGCGATGGACGTCGAGGTGCGGGAGCTTCAGGTTGGACGGCACGCTGGTGCGCAGCAGCCGCGTGGCGGCCAACGCCCAGAGCG
>DATNBJ010000113.1:0-3729 GCA_035572055.1 Thermoleophilaceae bacterium
CTGCGACACGGTCGCCCACGGCTGCACCGGCAAGGGCAACGACCAGGTGCGGATCGAGGGCACGGTGGTGGCGCTGGCGCCCGAGCTGAAGATCATCGCCCCGGTGCGCGGCTGGCAGATGGGACGCGAGGAGGAGGTCGCCTACGCGCGCGAGCACGGGATCCCGGTGAAGGGCGGCACCGAGTCGCCGCCGTACTCGATCGACGACAACATCTGGGGCCGCTCGTCGGAGGGCGGGCCGATCGAGGACATCGACGACCCGCCGCACGACGATGTGTTCGAGCTCGTCACCAAGCCGCAGGACGCGCCCGACGAGCCCGAGGACGTGGAGGTCGAGTTCGAGCGCGGCTGCCCGGTGGCGCTGAACGGCGAGCGGCTCGGCCTCGTGGAGCTGCTCGAGCGCGCCGGCGAGCTCGGCGCCAAGCACGGCGTGGGGATCGTCGACCACATCGAGGACCGCATCGTCGGGCTCAAGGTGCGCGACCTCTACGAGGTGCCGGCGGCGGCCATCATCCTGACCGCGCACAAGGAGCTCGAGAAGCTGGTCGGCACGATCCACCAGAACAACTTCAAGCCCGGGCTCGACAACCAGTGGGCGTTCCTCGTCTACGCCGGGCTCTGGTACGAGCCGCTGCTGTCCGACCTGAACGCGTACATGGACGCGGTGAACGAGCAGGTCACCGGCAAGATCACCATGCGGCTCTACAAGGGGAGGGCCGCCGCGGTGGCGCGCTCGTCGCCGAACGCGCTCTACGACCCGGCGCTGGCCGGGTTCGGCGAGTCGGGCGGATTGTTCTCCCAGCAGGCGAGTCCCGGGTTCATCGAGCTGTGGAGCCTCCAGTCACGGATGGCTTACGCACTTCGGAACCGGGAAGACAAGGACCAATGACCACACGGAAATACACGATGACCGGCTGGCTCGTCTGGAAGCTCGCCTCGCTGATCGCCAAGTGGAAGCTCGGCCGGATCAACAGGGCGAAGCTCGGGGCCGGCGCCGCGGTGGCGCTCGTGCTCCTGGGCGGTGTCGTGGCCGCGAAGTCCGGCAACGGCGACGACTAGCTCGTCCACCTGAGCTGATAACAAGCGGCCGATGCGGCCGCGGCTGACGGCAGAGCACGGCCTGCTTGCACTGCTGTTCTTGGCCGGTGTCCTGCCGCTCGCGATCCTGCTCGCCGAGGCGATCGGCGACCACGGGAGCATCACCGGCGCCACGGGCATCTACCCGGCGGACCAGCTCCAGTACCTGGCCTGGATCCGCGATGCGGGCGGCCACGGCCTGGCGGCCAGCCTGTTCGACCTGACGCCGGCGAAGCACGTGCTGCTCGACCCGCTGTTCGAGACGTCGGGCCTCCTCTGGCTGATCGGGCTGCCGGTGCAGGCCGCGTATCTCGTCTGGCTGCCGGTGGCGGTCGCCGTGCTGTTCCTCGGCTTCCGCGCCTACGTGCGCCGCCTGCTGCCGGACTCGCGGGCCGACCGGGCGCTCGCGCTGGGCCTCGCGCTCTTCTTCAGCACCCCGGTGCTGCCGCTGCTCGACTGGACGGGCGCGCTCGGCGCCGGCTCGAAGGCGAACCTCCTCCAGCTCGCCGTGGACGTGAACCCGTCGGGACAGCTCTGGGGCTACTTCCCGATCGCGATCGTCCTCGGGCTGTTCCCGCTCGTGTTCGTGTGGCTCGAGCAGGACGGCGTCTGGCGCGCGTCGCTCGCGGCGCTCGTGATCGCCTGGCTCCACCCCTGGCAGGGCGCCACGCTGATCGTGATCCTCCTCGTGCTCGCGCTGGTGACCCGGCCGCTGCCCTGGCGGTTCGTCTTCCCGCTGGCGGCCGCGGGGCTGCCGCTCCTCTACTTCGCCCTGCTGCCGCACCTCGACGACGCCTGGAAGATCGCCCGCGACCAGAACTCGCTCGCAGCGCAGGGATGGGGGATGGTGCTCGGCACGATCGGCCCGCTGGCGCTGCTGGCGCTCGGGCGCCCGCGACTGTCGCTGCGCTCCTTCCAGGACCGCGTGCTGCTGATCTGGCCGCTCGCCGCCGTGTTCGTCTACTGGGTCTCACCGCCGTACCCGATCCACGCCCTGGAGACGGTCACGCTGCCGCTGGCGGTGCTGGCCGTGCGCGGCTGGCGGTTCCTGCCGGCACGCCGGGCGGTGCTGGCGGCGTGCGCGCTCGTGCTGATCGTGCCGGGACTCGTGTACCTCTCCCAGCGGCTGAACCGGCGCGTGGATGGCGCCCGGGCGGCGTACGTGCTCGTGAAGGGCGACACCGACGCGTTCCACCACCTCGACGAGGCGCCGGGAGGGGGCGGCGTCCTCGCGCCGGTCCCGCAGAGCGTGGCGGTGCCGGGCCTGACCGGCCGGCCCACCTGGATCGGCCACCCGAGCTGGACCACCGCCTTCGACCTGCGGGCGGCGCAGGCCGCGGAGCTGTTCGCGGGCCGGCTCGCCCCCGAGGTGGCACAGCGGCGCGTGCTGCGGATCGGCGCGCCGATCGTGCTCGCCCCCTGCGGCTCGAGCCCGCGGCTGGCTGCCCAGATCCGCCCGATAGTGCGGCTCGAGCGGCGCTCCGGCTGCGCCACGGTGTTCTGGATCGGGCGCTAGAAGACTTTTCCCGCACACTGCAGGGACGCTCCGCCGGGCCCGCGAATCGCTCCGAGCCCAACTCCATAATGGGACTCGATGCCCCAGGGCCCGGCCGTACATCTGCACGTCCACTCCGAGTACTCGCTGCTCGACGGCGCCGCGAAGATCGACTCCCTGGTCGAGCGGGCGGCGTCGTTCGGCCAGCCGGCCATCGGGCTCACCGACCACGGCGTGATGAACGGGGCGGTCGAGCTCTACAAGGCCTGCAAGAAGGCGGGTATCAAGCCGATTCTGGGCTTCGAGGCCTACCTGATCGACGACGTGGCGACCGAGGCGGTCCGCTACGAGCGCAACCACCTCACGCTGCTGGCGCGCAGCGACGAGGGCTTCCGCAACCTGGTGAAGCTCAGCTCGGCCGGCTTCCTCGAGGGCTACAAGCGGGGCAAGGCCAACGTCGACCTCGGGCTGCTGTCGCGCTACTCGAAGGACGTGATCGCGCTCACCGGCTGCCTCCAGTCGCGGTTCTGCCGCCGGATCGTCGAGGACAACCCGGCCGAGGCGCGCTCCCACATCGACGACCTCATGCAGATCTACGGGACCGACAACGTCTACTTCGAGGTCCAGTCGAACGGCATCCCCGAGCAGGACAAGGCCAACGAGGGGATCGTCCGCGTCGCGCGGGAGGTTGGGCGGCCGCTGGTCGGCACCGCGGACGTGCACTACCTGCGGCGGGAGGACTACGACCACCACGCGGCGCTGCTCTGCGTGCAGACCAAGTCCACGCTGCTCGAGCCGAAGCTGCGCTTCGACACCAACGAGTTCTATCTGAAGGACAACGACGAGATGGCGAGCGGGTTCAGCGCCTGGCCGGAGGCGGTGCCGAACACGCTCGAGGTCGCGGAGCGCTGTGAGGTGGAGCTCGAGCTCGGCAAGATGCTGATCCCGCGCTATCCGGTGCCGGACGGGCGGCCCGAGGGCGACTACCTGCGCGAGCTGGCGATGGAGGGGCTGCGGCAGCGCTACGGCGACCCCCCGCCGGGCGAGGCGGTCGAGCGGCTCCAGTCCGAGCTCGACGTGATCGACCGGATGGGCTTCAACGCCTACTTCCTGATCGTCTGGGACTTCGTCAAGTTCGCCAAGGACAACGGGATCGC
>DATNBJ010000114.1:0-7210 GCA_035572055.1 Thermoleophilaceae bacterium
CTACGTCCTCTACCTCCCGGCGGCAGTCATCGCGCCCGTGCGAGACGCCTTCGACGACACGAGCGGCGCGCTGCTCGTCGGCCTGGCCGCCGCCCTGCTCACGGCCATCGCGATGAAGAGCTCGCGCCTCACGCTCGCCTGGCTGTGCTTCCCGCCGGTTGTGGTGGCCGTCGCGGCAGGGACGAACGACCTCCTGCTCGCGCTCGCGATAGCCGCCGCGCTCGCGTACAGCAGCCGCTCGATCCTCGCTCTCACCGCCGGCGCCTGGATCAAGCTCGCGCCGGTCGCGCTGCTCCCCATCTGGCTCGTGCGCACCCGCGGAAAGAACCTGACCTCCGCCGCGGCGCTGACGGCGGCCCTCACAGCCTCCCTGCTCATCCTCGGCGGCCCCGGCGCCTTTGAGGACATGCTTCACGCGCTCAGCTTCCAGTTCAGTCGCGGCAACGCCCAGTCGGCCTGGTCGATGCTCGGTATCGAGGCGCTTCAGCCGATCGCGCAGGCGACCGTCATCGCGGGCATCGCCTGGGCCACCACCAGGGCGGACAGGCTCAACCTCGCAGCCGCGAGCGGCGCCATCCTGGCCGCCCTGCAACTGACGGCCGGCAACTGGACCTACCTCTACGTGGTCTGGCTGTTCCCGGCGCTGGCGTTCGCGCTGTTGAGCGCCGGCGCTACACCCGGCCGCGCGACGCGGACGACACGAACTCGCCCGGCCCGCGCTGCTCGTTGGCGGTGACGAGCAGCTTGAAGTCGTGCGGGTGGCTGGCGGCGCTGAGCGCGTCGTCCATCGAGATGCGACCCGCCGACACGTGCGCGAGCAGCGCCTGGTCGAAGGTCTGCATCCCGTAGTAGGAGCCCTCCGCGATCGCCTCGGTGAGATGAGTCGTCTCCTCCGGGCGAATGATCATGTCCGCCACGCGGCCGGTCATCCGCAGGATCTCGCAGCACACCAGGCGGCCGCGGCCGTCGGAGGTGCGCACGAGGCGCTGGGAAACGATGCCCTTCAGAGTGCCGGCCAGCATCGCGCGGGCCTGCTGCGCCTCGTGGCGCGGGAAGAGGTCGATGATGCGGTTGATCGTCTCGCCGGCGTCCAGCGTGTGGAGCGTCGAGAACACCAGGTGGCCGGTCTCGGCCGCCGACATGGCGGTCTGCACCGACTCCTCGTCGCGCATCTCGCCGATCAGGATCACGTCGGGGTCCTGACGCAGCACGCGCCGCAGTGCGCGCGCGAACGAAGCCGTATGCGTGCCGACCTCGCGCTGGTTGATCACCGAGCGGTTGTCCTTGTGCAGGTACTCGATCGGATCCTCGATCGTCACGATGTGCTTGGACTTCGTGCGGTTGATCCGGTCGATCATCGCCGCGAGCGTGGTGGTCTTGCCGGACCCGGTCGAGCCGGTGACGAGGATGATGCCGCGCTCCTCGTCCGCCATCTCGCCGAGCACGGGCGGCAGCGACAGCTCCTCGATCGAGCGGATGTAGTCGGGGATCACCCGGGCGACGAGGGACGTGCCGCCGAGCTGGCGGAAAGCGTTCACCCGGAAACGAGCGCGCTGCTTGCCGATGTGCTCGAAGGCGAAGTCCACCTCGCCCTCGCTGTCGAACTCCGCGAGCTTCGGGGGCTCCTTGAGCATCTGCTCGAGCGCCCGCTCGGTCTCCTCGGGCGTGAGCTCAGCCGTATCCGGAATCGGCTGCAGTTCGCCGTGAATGCGGATCAGCGGGGGGCTCGAATGCTTCAGGTGAAGGTCTGAGCCGCCCCATTCGGTTACGCGGTCGAGCGCCGCCTCCAGGTCGAACATGGGTCTCCTCTTGGTCCGGGCACGACGTGCATCGGTCGATGCGCCAGGAACCTTGAACGTGGAGCGGCCGAATTCGCGGTCAGGACGAAGCCAACCCCACGGAGGCCAATGCCTCGGCGGCGTTGTTGTAGTAGTCGATCTGTGCCACTTTCTCGCCTCTGAAGCGGTAAACGAGCGCATCTTGGCGGTCGACCGGAACGCCGCTGCTGCGGCCGGTTGCGCGCAGCCTGGCGATGACCACCACGGAGTCGCCGGCGTCCAGGTAGCGCTCGGGCTCGAGGCTCCAGTCGGACCATGCCTCGCCCCATTCCCTCAGCCAGGCGCGAAATCCGGCGTGACCCGTGTAGTCGCCGTGCTCGGGGATGTCGTGGTCGTGGACCCGGATGTCCTCGTGCATGTAGTCCCAGCTGGTGGCCCCGCGCTCGAGGAAGGCCTCCAACGTCTGGCGAATCAGCTCCACGTTCTCCTGCGACATCGCGGGCGCGAGTATCTCAGCCCAGCCGAAGCTGCTCCTGCGGCTCGTAGAGGGCGCCCTGCGGCCGCAGAATCGACCGGTATAGGGTGATCTGCCGCGCCTCGAAGGGATCGAGAGCGGGCGCCGAGGCGTCCACCGGCCCCGCCCGCCGCACACCCCTCTTCACGCGCGCGAAGGTTACGTGGGGCCAGAACGGGCGCTTCTCGGGCTTGTAGAAGCGTGCGGCGGCCAGGGCGTCCGAGGCCGCCGCCTGCACGGCCACGGCGCGGCCGCCCTCGTCGCTCAGGTCGAAGGCGAACAGCCGCGGCGAGCGCGGCGGAACCGGCTTCACGCCGCTGACGGACAGACGTGGCGGCTCCAGGCCGATGAGGCCCTCGAAAGCGGTCCGCGCCACGGTGGCGATCTCCTTCTCCGGCAGGTAGCCCAGGAACACGAGCGTGACGTGAAGCGCCTCGGGCGCCACCGGCCGCAGGTCATCCCGGCCCGCCAATGCCGCCGAACGCCACTCGACGAGCGCCTCGCGCACGCCGTCCGGGAGGTCCAGGGCCAGGAACAGGCGCGCCCGCGGCGATCCGGGCCGCTTAGAGGAGCGGCCCTTCACCCGTCAGCGCGCGGCGCAGCAGGTGCATCGCCACGGTGGTGGAGCGGTCCCGGATCTCGCCGCGGTCGCCAGGGATCCTCACGTCGCGCGCGAGCTTCTCGCCGTTCGACTGCTTCACGCACCAGCACACGTAGCCCACCGGCTTGGCCTCGGTGCCGCCGTCGGGCCCGGCCACGCCTGTGATGGAGACGGCGACGTCCGCCCCAAAGCGCGCCAGCGCCCCGTCCGCCATCGCCTCGGCCACCTCGGGCGACACCGCGCCGTGTGCCTCGATCAACTCCGGGTCGACGCCGAGCAGCTCGGCCTTGGCCTCGTTCGAGTAGGAGACCACGCCGCCGGCGACGTAGGCAGAGGAGCCCGGGCGCTCGGTCAGGCGCGCGACGAGCAGCCCTCCCGTGCACGACTCCGCGGCGGCGAACCAGTGGCCCTTCAGGAGCTCCGCAACCTGGTCGTCGATCCGCCTGCCGTCGCGCGAGTACAGAGCGTTCGGGTGGCGCTCGGCGATCAGCTCCTCGATGGCGCTCCACGCCGCCGCGGCAGGGGGCTCGTAGCGTGCCGACACCTCCAGCTCCCCCCGCCGCAGGCAGGTGGTGATCTCCACCTCCCTGAACCCGGGGACCGACTCCTCGGCGATGCGCAGCGTCTCCGCTATCTCCGACTCCGGGATGCCGAACAGTCGCAGCATCCGCTCCTCGTAGACGGTCCGGCCCACCACCGCGGCCTGGAACGCCGGGGTCGCCACGGCCACCGGCCACATCTCGTGGATCTCGCGCGGAGGGCCCGGCATGACCACCACCGTCGGCCCGCCGCGGCCGTCGGGCGGCGGCACCACCAGCCCGGGCGCCGTGCCCGCCGGGTCGATGGCCGTGGCCCCGCGCGGGATCATCGCCTGCTTGCGGTTGGCCTCGAGGATCGCCTCCGCGTCGAGATGCTGGAAGCGCCTCATCAACGGCTTCAAAATCTCGGCGATCTTGTCCTCCATCTCCTGGCTCAGCTCGAGCGGCCGCTCCTGGAAGCGGCCCACCACCTCGGCGGTCAGGTCGTCCGCCGTGGGACCGAGGCCGCCGCTCGTCACGATCAGCTCCACACCCTGCGAGGCGAGGAAGCGAAGCGTGGCCTCCATGTCCTCGGGCCGGTCGCCCACGATGGTCACGTGGGCCAGGTCGATGCCCAGCTCGAACAGCCTGTCCGCCAGCCAGGGGCCGTTGCGGTCCTGGATCTTGCCGCTCAGCACCTCCGTGCCGGTCACGACGATGCCCGCGCGGATGCTCATGCGCAGGGGCGGCTGCCGGCCGGGATGTTCTTGTGGTGTCCCGGGGTGAAGTCGAGACCCGCCGGGTTGGGGCCGACCGCCAGGGGCACGTGCTTGCCGTTCTCCGTGACGACCACCGACGTCTTGCCCAGGTTCACGCGCAGGTGCCGTCCGCGCCACGTCCTCTCGGTCGCGATGATCCCCTCGAACGCCACCGGCGTCCCCTGGCCGCGGTCCACGCACACGTAGGTGGCCACCGCAGGGGTCAGCTTCAGCACCACGCGCTTGGGCTCGGCCGGCTTCGCGGGTGCGGCCCCCTTGGCGGTCGAGGTCTTCTTCGTCGTGGTGGTGGTCGCCTGCGCGGCGTTCGTGTTGCCGTCATTGCCGTTGTTCCCGCCGTCGCTGAGGATGCCCACGACCACCAGAACGGCGATCACGACCACCGCCACAGCCGCGATCGCGAGGCCCCGCCGCTGCGGCCGCGTCCTGCGGTCGTAGCGGCCGCCCCGCCTGCTGCGTGCCCCGGGCTGCGAGCTCAGCGGCGGCAGATCGGATTCGTCGCGCGGCTCGTACTGGGAGCGGTACTCCTCCACGAGCCGGTGCGAGTCCAGCCCGAGCGCGTCCGCATACGTGCGCAGGAAGCTCTTGGCGAAGGTACTGCCCGGGAGGAGGTCGAACTCCTCGTTTTCCATCGCACGCAGGTACTTCGCCCGGATCTTCGTCTTCGACTCGATCTCGGTGATGTCGATCTTCTGGCGCATGCGCGCCTCGCGCAAGGTGTCGCCAATCGCCTGCGGCATACGAGCCACATTGTGGCTAAAGGTCTCGGGTATCGGGTCACGGGTGTCGGACAAGGCTCCGAGACCCGATGCCCCAGACCCGAGAGCTACTCGCTGGGAGCGCCTACGGGCTCGTCGAGAGCGTCCAGGACGCGGGGAAGATCGCCGTCGGTGATGAGCACCTGCCTCGCCTTCGAGCCCTCATAGCCCGAGATCACGCCGCGGCGCTCCATCATGTCGATCAGCCGGCCAGCGCGCGTGTAGCCGATTCGCAGGCGTCGCTGGAGCATCGAGGTGGAGGCGCTGCCGAGCTGGACCACCGTCGAGATCGCCTCGCCCAGGAGGTCGTCGGCGTCCGGGTCGAAGTCGCGGTCCGCCTCGTCGGCCGAAGTCTCGACCGCCTCGAGCAGCTCCTCGTGCAGCTCGGGATCGCCCTGCTTCGCCCAGCTCGCCGTGATCTTCTCGATCTCTTCCTCGGTGATGAAGGCGCCCTGGATGCGGGCGGGACGCGACTCGGAAGCCGGCCGGAAGAGCATGTCGCCCTGGCCCAGCAGCGACTCCGCCCCGTTCTGGTCGAGGATGACCCGCGAATCCGTCTGGGAGGAGACGGCGAACGCGATCCGGGCCGGGACGTTGGCCTTGATCATGCCGGTGATGATGTCGGCGCTCGGGCGCTGGGTGGCGAGCAGCAGGTGGATGCCGACCGCGCGCGACTTCTGCGCGAGCCTGATGATCGAGTCCTCCACCTCGCCCGGCGCGATCATCATCAGGTCGGCGAGCTCGTCGATCACGCAGAGGATGTAGGGCAGCGGCCGCTCACCCTCCTTCACGCGCACGCGGTTCAGCTCCACGAGACTGCGCGTTCGCGCGCGGCTCATGATCGAGTAGCGCTCCTCCATCTCCTTGATGAGGTTGGCGAGAACGTTGGCCGCCAGGCGCGGGCTCGTGACCACCGGCGTGAGGAGGTGCGGGATGTTCTCGTAGTGGTTGAGCTCCACCTGCTTCGGGTCCACCAGCACGAGACGCACCTCGTTCGGGGTGGCACGCAGGAGGATCGAGGAGAGCATCGCGTTCACGCAGCCGGACTTGCCCGAGCCCGTCGTGCCCGCCACGAGCACGTGCGGCTGCTTGGCCAGATCGGTGCCGATCGCCTTGCCGGCGATGTCCTTGCCGAGCCAGACCGTGAGCGGCGACCAGCCCTTGGGCGCATCCTGGAAGACGTCGCCGAGGTGCACGATCTTGCGCACCTGGTTGGGCACCTCGACGCCGACTGCCTGCTTGCCGGGGATCGGCGCGAGGATGCGCACGTCCTCGGCCGCCAGCGCGTACGCCAGGTCGTCCTTCAGCGCACTGACCTTCGACATCTTCGTGCCCGGCGCCAGGCGCAGCTCGTAGCGAGTCACGTGGGGGCCCGTGACGGTGCCCACCACGCGGGCCTCCACGCCGAAGTGGCCCAGGGCCTCCACGAGCGCCGCGCCGGTCTTCTCCTGCGCGCCCGTGTCGACCTTCGCGGCGCTGCCGTTCGAGCGCTTCAGCAGACCGGCGGGCGGCGCGGTGTACTCGAGGTCGTCCGCCTCGGTCACGGCCGAGCGGCGGTTGCCCTGTGGAGTCAGCTCTTCCTGGCTCGGCGGCTCCGGGTTGCGCACTGCGGCCACACCACCGGCCACGTCGTCCTCGAGCTCCGCCCCGTCCTCCTGCTCCTCTTCGTGTTGCTCGATGGTCGGCTCCTCCGGCCCGAACAGGTCCGGGTAGCGCTCCTCGCCGTCCAGCGCGGGCGCCTCCACGTGCGTGGCCCGCACCACGGGCTCGACCTCGGGCGGCCCGTCGTCCGCGGGCTCCTCGTCGACAGCAAGCGGCCGCGGGGCTGGGTCCGGAGCTGGCCGGGCGCCCACGAGCGCGGCGAACTCGCTGGTCGACTGCTTCACGCGCTGCGTGGTTCTCGTGAGGCTCTCGCCGGTAGCTCGCACGATGCCCGCAACCGACGCCCCGGTGAGCAGCAGCAGCCCTCCGAGCATCAGGAAGACGAAGAAGATGTCAGTGCCGAACTGCTGGAAGAGCGTCTTCGAGGTCCAGTAGAGCCCCTCGCCCGCCAGGCCGCCGTGGTGCGGGTAGTAGCTCGCGTGGAAGTAGCCCTGGCGCGCGGGCACGTCCGGCCCGATGCCGAACGAGTGGCCGGCGAGGCCCAGCAGCAGGCCCACGATCAGGCACGTGGTGCCCGCCTTGAACGGCTTCACCGACGGCAGCATCGGCCGCAGCACCAGCACCGCGCCGGTCCCGAACATCACGATGGGTGCCAGGTACGCG
>DATNBJ010000115.1:0-8591 GCA_035572055.1 Thermoleophilaceae bacterium
GGGTCGCCGTAGAACACCCGGAACACCATCCGGAACGAGTAGAAGGCGGTGAGCAGCGCGCCCGCGAAGCCGACGATCGCGAGCACCAGGTAGTAGCCGCCGCGGTGCACGTCGAAGCCGAGGATGGAGTCCTTCGAGAACCAGCCCGAGAGCGGCGGGACCCCGGCCAGCGCCAGCGCGCCGACCGTGAAGGTGATGAACGTGAACGGCATCGCCCTGCGGAAGCCGCCCATCCGGTTGATGTCCTGTATCCCCGCCATCGCGGCGATCACGGAGCCGGCCGCCATGAACAGGAGGGCCTTGAAGAAGGCGTGCGTCATCAGGTGGAAGAGCCCGCCGTCGTACCCGCCCGTCGAGACGCCGAGCATCATGTAGCCGATCTGGGACATCGTCGAGTAGGCGATGATCCGTTTGAGGTCGGTGACCACGAGCGCGCAGGTGGCGGCGAAGAAGAGCGTGGCCGCCGCGAGGCCGGCGGTGATGTCGGCCGCGGTCGGCGCCAGCTCGTAGAGCACGTGGAAGCGGGCGATCAGGTAGACGCCGGCGGTGACCATGGTGGCGGCGTGGATCAGGGCGGAGACCGGAGTCGGGCCCTCCATGGCGTCCGGGAGCCACGTGTGCAGCGGGAGCTGGGCGGACTTGGCGAACGCGCCCACCGTGAGCAGGAGGCAGGCCGCCACGATCGCGCCGTCGTTGGTGCTGAAGGTCTGCTTGGCGCCGCCGAAGATCCCGGCGTAGCTCAGGGAGTGCGTGTGCTTGAAGAGGATGAACGCGGCGATCACGAGGCCCACGTCGCCGATCACGTTCATCACGAACGCCTTCAGGCCCGCGGCGCTGGCCGTCGCACGGCGGTACCAGAAGGAGATCAGGAGGTACGACGCGGCGCCCACGAACGCCCAGCCCACGATCAGCAGCACGATGTTGGCCGCGAGAACGAGCAGCAGCATCGAGAAGACGAAGAAGTTCATGTAGGCGAAGAAGCGCGTGTAGCCCCGGTCCGAGTCCATGTAGGCGACCGAGTAGACGTGGATCAGGAGCGACACGCCGCTGACCACGAGCGCCATGAACACCGACAGCGGGTCGATCAGGATCGACATGCCCACGTTCACGCCGACCGTGTGGGTGTAGTCGTAGAGCGTCGAGGTCACGCTGCGCGCCTCGGGCGCGCGGTCGTGCAGGGTGATGAACGCCCCGACCGAGCAGACGAACGACGCGAGGATCGCGAGGCTGCCGATGTAGCCCGCCACCCTGCCCGGCCACACTCGCCAGCCGAGCGGGATCACGAGCGTGCCCGCGAGCGGGAACGCCAGGATCAGCCATCCCCACGCTGTCGGACTCAACCTCGCAGCTCCGAGAGTTCATCGACGTCGATGTTCAGGCGCCGGCGGTACATCGCCACGATCACGCCGAGGCCCACCACGACCTCGCACGCCGCGACGACCATCACCACGAGGGCGAAGACCTGGCCGTCGCCGTTGCCCCACATGCGCGAGAACGCGATCAGCGCGAGGTTGCCCGCGTTCAGCATCAGCTCGAGGCAGAGCAGGATCACCAGCGGGTTGCGGCGCGTCATCACGCCGGCGGCGCCGATGGCGAAGATGAAGGCGGAGAGCACCAGGTACCAGTTGACGTTCACCTGACTCCCTCCAGCGGCGGCGCGTGGCCGATCTGCTCGATCGCGCCCGCGTCGGGGTGGCCGCGCCGGCGGCGCGCCAGCACGAGCGCTCCCACCGCGGCGATCAGCAGCAGGTAGGACGCGATCTCGAACGGGATCAGGAAGCGGTTGAGGAGAAGCTGTCCGATCTGCGCGGGCGTGCCGAAGCCGGCATCCACCTTCGCGCCGTGCGTGTCGAGCTTCGACAGCCCCGAGCCGATGATCGCCACGCACAGCTCCGCGCCCACGGCCACGGCGAACAGGGCGCCCAGCTTGCGCAGCCCCGCCACCTCCGGCCCGAGCGGCTGATCCGTGCCGCCCACATAGGCGACCACGAACACGTAGAGCACCATCACCGCGCCCGCGTAGACGATGAGCTGGGCGGCGGCGAGGAACTGCGCACGGAGCAGCAGGAAGAGCAGAGCCAGCGAGAACAGGTGCCCGACGAGCGCGAGCACGCTGTAGAAGGGATTGCGCAAGAGCACCACGCCGGCCGCGCCCGCCAGCGCGCCGATCGCTCCCACGAAGAACATGACCTGCTCGAACCACATTGGCGGCTACTCGCCCTCCCTGCGCAGCGGGGTGCGCTCGGGGTGGTCGGCCAGCAGCATCTCCTTGGTGAAGATCAGGTCGCTGCGCGTGTAGTCGGCGAGCTCGTAGTCGTTGCCCATCGTGATCGCGTCGAACGGGCACGCAACCTCGCAGTAGCCGCAGAAGATGCAGCGAGTCATGTTGATCTCGTAGACCGCGGCGTAGCGCTCGCCCGCCGACACCTGGTGGTCGTGCGTGTTCTCGGCGGCCACCACGCGAATGCAGTCCGCCGGGCAGGCCGCCGCGCACAGCGAGCAGCCCACGCACTTCTCGAGGCCGGAGTCCTCGAAGCGGTGCAGCTTGTGACGGCCGCGGAAGCGCGGGTAGACCGGCGTCTTCTCCTCCGGGTACTCGATCGTCACCGGGCCCTCGACCACGCGCATGAACGAGGTCTTCAGCCCGCGCAGCGTCTCGCCGAACGCGCGATACACGGCGCCCACGCCGCCGGGCTGCGGCCCGCGCTGCACGGAGATCACGTCTGGTCCCGGGTCGTACACGGTCATGTGGCGACGATGATCGCGGTCACCAGGACGTTGATCGTGGTCAGGGGCAGGAGCACCTTCCAGCCGAACGACATGAGCTGGTCGTAGCGGAAGCGCGGCAGGGTGGCGCGCACCCAGATGAACAGGACTATGAAGAAGAACATCTTGAGGACCACCCAGAGCGGGTTCAGGTAGTCCGGGCCGGGCCCGTGCCAGCCGCCCAGGAACATCGCGGTGGCGATGCCGGCGATCACGATCATGTTGATGTACTCGGCCATGAAGAAAGAGCCGAAGCGCATGCCGCCGAACTCGGTGTTGAAGCCGCCGACGATCTCCGAGTCGCCCTCGGCCAGATCGAACGGCGGGCGGTTGGTCTCGGCGAAGCCGGCGACCATGAACGCGCAGAAGCCCACGAACTGCGGCACCACGTACCAGAGCGACCCCTGCGCCTGGGTGATCTCCGTGAGCGACAGCGACTGCGCCTGGATCACCACGCCGAGCAGCGACAGGCCGAGCGCGATCTCGTAGGAGATGAGCTGCGCCGCCGAGCGCATGGCGCCCAGGAACGAGTACTTCGAGCCCGAGCCCCAGCCACCCAGCAGCAGCGCGTAGAACGCGAGGGCACCGAAGGCGAAGTAGAAGAGGACCCCGATCGGCACGTCGATGCCGTACAGGCCCCACTGGCCGCCCCAGTCGCCGTTGTTGCCGAAGGGGATGATCGCCAGCGTGACCACCGCGGCGAAGATCGAGATCACCGGCGCGATGGCCATCATCCACGGCACCGCGGTGGAGGGCGTGGACTGCTCCTTCGACAGGAGCTTGAGCACGTCGGCGAGCGGCTGGAGGAGGCCGAACGGGCCCACGCGGTTCGGGCCGATGCGCGCCTGGAAGCGGCCGAGCAGCTTGCGCTCGAGCAGCAGGATCAGCGGCACCACCTGGAGCACGAACAGGAAGATCACGATCGACTTCGCGATCTGGACGATCGTGCCCTCCACGTAGTTGACGTCGGCCAGCGGCAGCGCGTTCATGCCTTGGCCACCTGCACTGTGCGGGGCAGACCGTTCATCAGCGCGGTGGCGTTGTCGGGGTCCACGCCCTCGACGAGGAACACGCTGCCCGGCGGCACCGGGTCGTGCACGCGCGCGATCGCGCCGACACTGCGGCCGTTCACCGACACGGTCACGTGGTCGCCGCTCGACACGCCGAGCTGCTCGGCGTCCGCCGGCGAAAGCTCGAGCTGCTGGTGGGGCGCGAGGAAGCGCAGCACGGCGGCGTGCTGGGTCTCGCGGCCGGTCCAGAGCGAGCGGACGGTGCCGAGGCGCAGCCCCGCGTCCGGCAGCGGCGGCGGTGTCTCGAGCGTCGCGTCTGGAAGGGGGGCCTCGAGCCCGTTGCGGGTCTGCCAGCGGACGCCGCGGCCACCGATCTCCTCGAGCGTGATGCCGTTGTAGAGCGAGACCGCGTTCGCGAGCGCCTCGAACACGAGCGGGCCGGAGCCGAGCTCGAGCGTAGAGCCGAGCCGGGCGCACAGGTCCGCCAGCACGCTCCAGCCGGGGCGGATCTCGCCGGGGCGGCCGATCGCCTGGCGCACCCGCTGGAGGCGGCCGTCCGGATGGGTCACGGTGCCGTCCTTCTCGGCGTACGACTCGGCTGGGAAGACCACGTCGGCGTGCTCGCCGAGCTCGTCGGTGACGAAGTCCGCGAACGCGATCACCGCACCCGCCTTGTCGAGCGCCCGCTCCCAGGCGTCCGGGTCCGGGTGGGTGCGCACGGGATCGGCCTGCACGAGCAGGAGCGCTCCGAACGCGGTCTCCGACATCTGCGGCGCGCTTAGGCCAGGCTCCGAGACGTCCGCCAGGCCGGGGCCCAGGTTCGGCAGGCAGCCGACCTCCCGCAGGCCGCGCGCGTTGGTGGCGGCGGGAACCTCGATGAGTCCGCCGTCCTCGTGCGAGACGGCAGCGGCCAGCGCCAGCAATGCGCCCACGGCCTTCGGCCCCCGCTCACCGTGCGACAGGCGCTCGCCCCAGAGGATCACGGTGGAGCCCTCGCCGCCGAGGATCTCGGCGGCGGCGCGCAGGTCTTCCGCGCTCGTGCCCGCCCGCGCGGCAAGGTCGGTCACGTCGTCGCCGCGGATCCCCATCGCCAGCCCGACGAGCGCCGCCTCCACCGCGCCGGGCGCGAAGCGCAGCACGGCGGCCGCGTTCGGGTCCAGCGAGGTGGGCCGGCTCGTGGCCACCACGAGCTTGGCGTGGTTGCGGCGCACGGCCTTGCGCACGCGCAGGTCGAAGATCGGCGCCTCGTCCACGAGGCTCGTGTCGAGCACGAGGATCGAGTCCGCGTAGTCGATGTCCGGCACCGCGGCCGCCAGGCCGGGCGACGCGAGCGCTCGCGCCTGCGCCGGGTCGAGCTTGCCGTTGGTGCGCGAGTCGACGTTCGCCGAGCCGAGCACGTCGCGCATCAGGTGCTGGACGAGGAAGCCCTCCTCGTTGGTGGCCTCGCCGCCTAGCAGCGCGGCGCTGTTCGCGCCCGCACGCTTGAGCGCGGAAGCCGCCGTCGACAGCGCGCGCTCCCACGACACCGGGCGCAGCGCGCCGCCGTCGCGCGCCATCGGCTGGGTGATCCGCTCCTCGGAGTGGATGGCCTGGTAGCCGAAGCGGCCCTTGTCACAGAGCCAGCCGTCGTCGACATCCTTGTGGTCGCGCGCGAGCACGCGCATGATCCGGTTGTCGTCGCGCGTCGTGAACTTCACGTTGCACTGGCTCGGGCAGAGCAGGCAGACGGAGCCGGCGTCCTCGATGTCCCACGGCCGCGCGCGGAAGCGGTAGGCGGTGGAGGTCAGCGCCCCCACCGGGCACAGCTCGATGATGTTGCCGCTGAACGGCGCGACGTACGGGTGCCCGTCGTGGGTGCCGACGAAGGTGTGGTCGCCGCGCTCGAGGAACACGAGCTGGTAGTCCTCGGCGACCTCCTGCGAGAAGCGCACGCAGCGGTAGCAGAGGATGCAGCGCTCCCGGTCGATCGCCACTAGCGGCGAGATCTCGAGCGGCTTCTCGAAGTGGCGCTTCGGCTCGATCACGCGCGACCGCCCGGCGCCCCAGCCGAACGAGATGTCCTGGAGCGGGCACTCGCCGCCCTTGTCGCAGACAGGGCAGTCGAGCGGGTGGTTCACGAGCAGGAACTCGACGATCGCGTTCTGCGCCTGCTTCACGCGGTCGGAGGTCGTGATCACGACCATGCCCTCCTTGACCGGGGTCGAGCAGGCGGTCTGCAGCTTCGGCATGCCCTCGATCTCCACGAGGCACATGCGGCACGCGCCCACCGGCTGGCCGAGCTTCGGCTCGTAACAGAAGTAGGGGATCTCGACGTCGCCGAACTTCGCGCCGTCCACGAGCATCGTGCCCTCCGGCGCCCGCACCTCGCGGCCGTCGATCTCGAAGGTGACCATCTTCGGCTCGGGGCGGGGCATCTCGTCAGGCCGCCTCGTCCGCCGCCGGCGCGGCCGTGCCGAGCTCGATGCTCAGCCGGTCGGCCGCCTCGCGCGCGCGCTCCATGTGCTGCTCGAACTCCGCGCGGAACTTCTGGATCATCGAGCCGACGGGCATCGCCATCGAGTCGCCGAGCACGCACAGGCAGTTGCCGATGATGTTGGTCTGGACGTTCGCCATGATGTCGAGGTCCATCGGCGTGGCATCGCCCGCGTCGATCCGCTCGAGCATCTTCACCGTCCAGTTCGTGCCCTCCCGGCAGGGCACGCACTTGCCGCACGACTCGTGGCGGTAGAACTCGGCCAGCCGCAGGGCCACCGACACGATCGGCACCGAGTCGTCCACCACGATGATCGCTCCGGAGCCGAGCATCGAGCCGGCCTCGGCCATCGACTCGAACGAGTACGGCCGGTCGAGGTCCTCCTCGAGCAGCACGGGGGCCGAGGAGCCGCCGGGGAACCAGCACTTGACGGTGCGGCCGGGGAAAGGGCCCCCGGCCAATCCATAGACGATCTCTCGCGCCGGTATCCCGAGCTCGATCTCGTAGTTGCCGGGCCGCTGCACGTTGCCGGACACCGACACGACCTTCGTGCCGGCCGACTGCTCGGTGCCGCGCGACTTGAACCAGGCGGCGCCCTTGTCGATCACGAGCGGCACGTTCGACAGCGTCTCGACGTTGTTGATCAGCGTCGGCCCCTGGTAGAGGCCCTGGTTGGCCGGGAACGGCGGCTTGAGCCGCGGGTTGCCGCGCTTGCCCTCGAGCGAGTCGAGCAGCCCGGTCTCCTCGCCGCAGATGTAGGCCCCGGCGCCGCGGTGCACCACGAGCGACACGTCGTGCCCCGAGTCGAGGATGTTCTCTCCGAGGTAGCCCTTGTCGTAGGCCTCCACGAGGGCGGCGTCGAGCACGTCGGCCTGGAGCGCGTATTCGCCCCGGATGTAGATGAATGCCTTGTTGACCCCGGTGGCGACCGCCGCGATGATGATGCCCTCGATCAGCCGGTGCGGGTTCTTCTGCATCAGCAGGCGGTCCTTGAACGTGCCGGGCTCGGACTCGTCCGCGTTGCAGCAGAGGTACTTGTCCATCGCGCCCTTGGGCATGAAGCCGGCCTTCATGCCCATCGCGAAGCCCGCGCCGCCGCGACCGCGGAGCACGGACTCCTTGAGCTCCTCGATGAGCGCCTCCGGCTCCATCTCGGAGAGGGCCTTGCGCAGCGCGCGGTAGCCGCCGTTCTGCTCGTAGACGTCGATGCGGTTCAGGTTCGGGATGTCGATCCCGTCGAGGAGCACGCGCGTCTCAGGCATCGCCGCCGTCCTCCCAGGGAAGCTTGAAGCCCTCGTCGCCGAGCCCCCGGCCGGGCAGCGGCTTCCGCCCCTCCTTCAGCGCGGAGATCACCTCCGGCGCCTCGCTCGGGTCGATCGGGCCCACGTAGCGGTTGTCGATCGACGCCATCGGCGCCATGTCGCACGCGCCGAGGCACTCGAAGGCGCGAATGTTGGCGTCGTCGAAGTCCTCGCCCGCCTCCTGCAGCGCCTCGAGCAGCGCCTGCGCGTTGCGCAGGTTGCACGCCACGCTGGTGCACACGTACACCTGGTGGCGGCCGAGCGGCTCGGTGTTGAACATGTCGTAGAAGGTCGTGATCGACGACAGGTAGGCGGGCGTGACCTGCATCACCGCGGCCACCTGCTGGATCGCCTCGGGCGAGCACCAGCCGTGCACGCGCTGGGCGGCCATCAGCGCCGGCAGGGCCGCCGAGCGCCGCTCCGGATACTTGGCCATGTGCCCCTCGATCTCGCGCGCGAGCGCCTCGGGCACGTCGACGGAGGAGCGGTCGGGGATGACGGCGGGGTCCTTCTCCAGGTCGGCGCGGGTGTCGAAGCCGTGGCTCATGGGGTGTGGGGTGTCGGGTGTGGGGTGTGGGGACGTGCCGCGGTGAGGGCGTCCCGGGAGAGCTGTCGGCTGATGGAAACCGCAGACGACGGCGGTCCCCACACCCGACACCCCACACCCGACACCCTCATCTGTCTATCCCCCCCAAAATCGGATCCAGCATCGCCACCGCCGCGATCAGATCGGCAATGAGGTACCCCTCGGCCATGTCCTTCAGCGACTGCAGATTCACGAACGACGGATCGCGCATGTGCACGCGTGCGGGCTTCGACGAGCCGTCCGCCACCACGAAGCAGCCGAGCTCGCCGCGCGGCGACTCGACCGCGGCGTAGGTCTCGCCCGGCGGCACCCGGAAGCCCTCGGTGACGAGCTTGAAGTGGTGAATGAGCGCCTCCATGCTCGTGGCGAGCTCGTGGCGCGGCGGCAGCGCGACCTTCCGGTTGCCGGTGATGTAGGGGCCCTCGGGCAGCCCGTCGAGCGCCTGCTCGATGATG
>DATNBJ010000116.1:0-7983 GCA_035572055.1 Thermoleophilaceae bacterium
GCCTGCTCGACCCGAACGGCGCGGAGAAACCCGCGTATCCGATCCTCCAGCGGATCTACGAGAACGTGCAGCGCGCGGGCATGGCCCGCATCAGGGCAGCGGACGCCGCCGTTCAGGCAGCCAGCCGGTAGAGCCGGCCGCCGAGCGAGGCCAGGTAGATCCGGCCGCGCGTGTCCTGCCCGAACGTGCTCAGGCCCTGCACGCGGAACGGCAGCGTGCGGGTGCCGCGAGCACGGCCGGTGCGCAGCTTCACCGAGTAGATGCCGGGGTTGCAGTTGTCCCCGTAGAGGTAGCGGCCGTAGAGCGGGCCGAGCGAGCGGTCGCGCACCACGTAGCCGCCGATGATCGCGCAGAAGCCCTGGCTGTGGGGACGGACGAGCACGGGCCGAACCTGGTGCCCGTTCAAGGGCTGGCTCGAGTAGCGCTTGAACCCCTCGTAGCTCTTCCAGCCGTAATTCGCGCCCGCCGCCTTGCCCTTGCGGGCGAAATCGATCTCCTCGTACTTGTCCTGCCCCACGTCGGCGATCGTCAGGTCGCCGGTGGAGCGGTCGAACGAGAAGCGCCAGGGGTTGCGCAGCCCGTAGGCGTAGATCTCCCCACGCGCGCCGCTCCGGTGGACGAACGGGTTGCTCGACGGGATCGAGTAGGCGCGCCCGCCGCTCGCGCGCGGGTCGATCCGCAGGATCTTGCCGAGCAGCGTGTTCAGGCTCTGCCCGTGGTTGTTCGGGTCGCCGCCGCTGCCGCCGTCCCCCAGG
Source organism: Thermoleophilaceae bacterium (assembly GCA_035572055.1). Taxonomy (GTDB): domain Bacteria; phylum Actinomycetota; class Thermoleophilia; order Solirubrobacterales; family Thermoleophilaceae; genus JAICJR01. Next base: position 756 of record DATNBJ010000116.1, read on the forward strand.
CCCACGTACAGGAAGCCGTCCGGCCCGAACTCGAGCTGGCCGCCATTGTGGTTGGGGAACTGCGAGTGGTCCTGGAACAGAACCTGGCGCCGCGACCCCAGGTCGGCCCGGTCCGGGTTGCTCGAGCGCTTGAACTCCTGAAGGCGGATGTCGCCGCCCTTGTCCGTGTAATAGACGTAGAACAGCCCGCTGCGCGAGTAGTCCGGCGGAAAAGCCACCGAGAGCAGTCCGCGCTCGCCGCCCGACTGCACGTCACCGCGGATGTCGAGGAACGGCGTGTTCAGCTTGCGGCCGTTCTTCACGAGCATGATCCGGCCCGCCTGCTCGACCACGAAGATGCGGCTCGCATCGCCGGGTGGGGAGGTCACGTACACGGGCGACGAGAAGCTCGCGATTCGCACGAGGTGCAGCTTCGCCGCGCCCGCCAGTGGCTGTCCGGAGACCTTCTCGCTCCTCCCCCCGCAGGCCGCGGGCAGCACCAGCAGCGCGAGCGCGCTGAGAAGCGCCACGCGCCTCACGCCGCCACCGCCTTGTAGTAGCGCACGGCCAGCCCCGTGAGCAGCGTCTCGAAGCACGTCTCGAGCGACAGCCCATTCGCCTCCGCGTAGCCGCGCAGACCCTGCTGCTCGATCGCGATGGCCTGGTCGATCACCTCGTCAACGAGGTCGGGGTGCTGATCGGAGAAGTACGCACCCATCGAGTACAGGTTCGTGTCCATGAGCGACTCGAGGAACAGCTCGTCGCTCTGCTCCGTTCGCTCGGGCATCCGGCTCGCAGGTTACCGAGTAGACATCGACCGTTAGTCCGCCCAATTTCGGAAAAAATGGTTGCGGCGTCTGTGCCGACCGATAAAGTCCTTGTAGGCACATCGACGACGGGAGGGACGTTCATGGCGATCCATCTGACCCCAACCGAGCTCGCGCGCGAGGCGGGGATGCAGCGGAGGGAAGTTATCTCCAAGTGCATGGAGCTCGGGGTGCCGATATTCCAGGGTCGGATCGACAAGACGCTGTTCCTCGCCTCCCTCAAGCAGTCCCAGCACCGCACTCTCGCCAAGGCCTAGTAGGCCGCCGGCGCCGTCCGCAGCCTCTTTTCCGCATCGCGCATAGACTCTTTGCAGTTGGCCAGCTGGCCAATTAGTCGTTGCCCGAAGCTGAGGAGGAGCTGATGGAAGTAGGGACGGTCACCGCCGCCGAGGCAAGCACCGGTTCGCGAACGATGGCGGACATGGCGCTGCTCGCCGGGGAGAAGTTCGGCGATCGCCCCGCGCTCAAGCACAAGGTCGGCGACGAGTGGATCGACGTCAGCTTCGCCGACCTGGCCGCCTGCGTCCGCGGCGTGGCCGGCGGCCTGATCGACCTCGGCATCCAGCCGAACGACAAGGTCTCGATCCTCAGCAACACGCGCGCCGAGTGGACCTACTCCTGCTTCGGCATCCTCGCTGCCGGCGCCACCTGCGTCTCGATCTACCAGACGAACTCGCCGCAGGAGTGCCACTACGTGCTTCAGCACTCGGAGTCGAAGGCGGTGTTCGTGGAGGATGCCGAGCAGCTCGCAAAGGTGCGGGCCGTCGAGGCGGACCTGCCGAACCTCGAGCTGATCATCGTGATGGAGCCGTCGGGCGACATCGGCGACGCTGTGGCCTTCGCCGACCTCCTGAAGCGGGGCGAGCGCCGCTCGGACGACGTGGACGAGCGCGTGGCCGGCGTCTCACTCGACGACAACTGCCTCTACATCTACACCTCCGGCACCACCGGCCCGCCCAAGGGCTGCATGCTCACGCACGGCAACTACCGCCGGGTGAGCAACATGGTGGAGGCGCAGAACACCCTCGAGACCTCGGAGGTGATCTACCTCTTCCTGCCGCTGGCGCACGCGTTCGCGCTGCTGATCCAGTTCGTGGCGATCGACCTCGGTAGCTGCATCGCCTACTGGGAGAAGGACCCCCAGAAGATCGTGCCCAACCTCATGGAGGTGAAGCCGACCTACTTCCCGTCGGTGCCGCGGATCTTCGAGAAGATCTACACGCTCGCCAACAGCGTCGGCGATCCGGGGGAGATCGCGCAGGCGGTGGAGGTGGGCTTCAAGGTCCGCCAGATGCAGGAGGCCGGGCAGGACGTGCCGGCAGATCTCCAGGCCGCGTTCGACGAGGCCGACAAGCAGCTCTTCCAGAACGTCCGCAACCTGTTCGGCGGCAACATCCGCCAGTGCTCCACGGGCGCGGCGCCGATCGCGCACGAGATCCTCGAGTTCTTCTACGCCTGCGGCGTGCCCGTGATGGAGGGCTACGGCATGACGGAGACCTCGACCGTCGCCAGCTCGAACCGGCTCGACGCGTTCCGCTTCGGCTCGGTCGGCAAGCCGCTGCCGGGCGTCGAGGCGAAGATCGCCGAGGACGGCGAGGTGCTGCTCCGCGGCGACAACATCTTCCACGGCTACTTCAAGAACCCTGAGGCGAGCAGCGAGGCGCTCGCGGACGGCTGGCTGCACACCGGCGACCTCGGCTCGATCGACGAGGACGGCTTCATCTACATCACCGGCCGCAAGAAGGACATCATCATCACGGCCGGCGGCAAGAACATCACGCCGGCGAACCTCGAGAACGGCCTCAAGCAGAACCGCTGGATCTCGCAGGCCGTGGTGGTCGGCGACCGCCGCCCCTTCCTGGTCGTGCTGATCACGCTCGATCCCGAGGAGGTGCCGGTCTTCGCCGAGCAGCACGGAATCGCGCCGGAGGACGTGCCCGAGTCGGAGGCCATGCGCGCCGCCGTGCAGGAGGCGATCGACCGGGTCAACGACGAGGTCGGCCGCGTGGAGCAGATCAAGAAGTTCAAGATCCTCCCCCACGACCTGTCGCAGGAGACCGGTGAGCTGACCCCCACGCTGAAGGTCAAGCGCAACGTCGTCAACGAGAAGTTCGCCGGCGAAATCGACGCTCTCTACTCTCAGTAGGTGGTCGCGAACGACAGTTGGGTGCCGGCTCGGCGAGCGAGAAGCGAGTCGGGCAAGGACGCAGGGCGCAGCCAATGTGGAGCATTGGCGAGCCCGAGGACGCCGCCCGGCGAAGATTCGCAGCCGCCGATCGGCGCCGAACTCGAGGGAGGGACCACCCACAGTGGCTTCGAATGACCCGACCGACACCGGCGGCCTGTTCGTCGGTCGCCGGCCCGGGACAGCGCCGCTGCGGTATCGGGGCGCCCCGGTCACGGCAGGAGGGCCGCGCCGCGGCGCCGACCGCGTCTTCGCCGGCTTCCTGCTGGTCATCGAGACGCTGCTCTGCCTGAGCCTGTTCGGACCGCAGCCGATCGGCTGGCTCTGGGTCGGCTCACAGGTGAATTACGAGACGCACTCGGTCACGCTCGGGATCGTGAGCGCGTTCGCGGGCATGCTCGCCACGCTGATGATCACCCTGGGGCTCGCCCGCCGCGTGGACCACATGTGGCGCCTGGTGCGCCGCGCCGCGGGGTATGAGCAGAAGAACGGCATGCTCGAGCGCATCTTCGTGATCAGCGCCGGCATCGCCGCGATCGGCTTCATCTTCTGGTTCCTGATCATCGCCGGGCCGGGTCCGGAGCTCTCGCCGCAGCAGTAGTCATGGGCCTCCTCGACTACTACCGCCAGTTCGAGGACATCGACCAGGAGGAGTGGAACCAGGGACTGCGCGAGCGCCGCGCCCGCGAGAAGGCGCTGGCGCTCGAGAAGGTGCCGACGATCGACCTGTCCGGCACGGAGTGGCCCGACATGCCGAACTCGGAGGTGGTCAACGCGGCCATCGCCCGCGCGCGGGGGCGCGTGAACGGCTATCCGGACCGGCACGCGGCCGGCGTGCGCGAGCTGCTCGCCGAGCGCCACGGAATCGCGCCCGAGCAGATCGTCCTCGGCAACGGCGCGGCCGAGCTGCTGCAATCGGCTGCCTTCAAGCTGCTCGGCCCGGGCGACGAGCTGGTCACGCCCTGGCCGTCCTATCCGCTCTACCCGCTGATGGCCTCGCGCGCCGGCGGGCGGCCGGTGGTCGGCGGGATCGACGCGATCGGCGAGCGCACGCGCGTGCTGGTGCTCTGCAACCCGAATGACCCGACGGGCGCCTACGTGCCGGCCTCCGAGGTTGACGTGGTGGCAGCCGGCCTGCCGGAGCAGGTCCACCTGCTGGTGGACGAGGCGCTGATCCAGTTCCAGAACGTGGAGCCCGAGGACTCGGTGCTCCGGCTCGTGAGCCGCCACGAGCGGCTGGTCGTGTTCCGCACCTTCTCGAAGATCTACGGCCTGTCAGGGCTCCGCGCCGGCTACGCGGTGGGCAACCCGGCGGCGACCGAGCTGCTCGACTCGCTGGCGCCCGCCCTCGGCGTCAACGCCCTGACGCAGGCCGCGGTGGAGCAGGCCCTGAGGATCGGCGACGCGGAGGTGCAGCGGAGGCGCGAACTGGTGATCGAACAGCGCACGCGACTCATGCAGGCGCTCGAGGATCTGCCCGTCGACGCGCCACCGAGCCAGGCCAACTTCGTGTGGCTGCACGCGGCAGGCATGACCGGCTCCGAGCTCGCCGCGCGCCTGGAGACCTCAGGAGTGATCGTGGCGCCCGGCGGCCCGCTGGGAGCCGACGACCACGTGCGCGCCTCCATAAGAGGCGCAGGCGGCACGGACCGCCTGATCGAGGCGCTCACAAAGGCCCTGACCTAGTCACGAGTCACGAGTCACGAGTCACGAGTCACCCGTTGTGCATTCGCCAACGGGACCTCCGGCGGCAGTCGCACAGGCGCGGCAGTGGCGCGACCATCGCCCAATGGCGCACGTCCAACTGATTGACCAGAGCCTGCGCGACGGCGTCCAGAGCCTCTGGGGCATGCGGATCCGCGCCGGGATGGTCACCGGCGCCGGCCGCCACCTCGACCGCGCCGGTTACGACACGGTCGAGCTGCCGAGCGGCTCGTTCTTCTCGGTGCTCCTGCGCTACCTGCGCGAGGACCCGATCGAGGCCTACCGCCACATGCGCAGCTGCTTCCGCCACACGCGAGTGCGCGGCGGCACGCGCCCCTCGTCCACCGGCCGCTACGACGTCTCGCCCTACTCGATCCTCGAGTTCATCTCCCAGTACACGATCCAGCGGCTCGGGATCGACAGCTACTGGATCTACGACTGCCTGTTCGACATGCCCGAGATGGAGAACCGCGCCCGCACCGTGCACGACGCGGGCGGGCTCGCCTTCCCCACCGTGATGTACGGGCTAAGCCCCGTGCACACCGACGAATGGTTCGCGGACAAGGTGCGCCAGATGGCGTCGTGGGGATTCGCCGCCGGGATCGAGGTGGAGGACGCCGCCGGGATTCTCACGCCCGAGCGCGCCCGGACGCTGCTGCCCGCGATCGTGGACGCGGCGGGCGACCTGCCGGTGGAGCTGCACTGCCACAACACCACGGGCCTCGCCCCGCTGAACTACCTGATCGGCATCGAGTCCGGGGTGAAGGTGATCCACACCTGCAGCCGGCCGGTGGCGAACGGCCCGTCGCTGCCGTCCACCGAGATGATGCTCGTGAACCTGGAGGCGGCCGGGCACACGCACGACATCGACACCTCCACGCTCGGCCCGGTGGCCCACCACCTCGAGCGGATCGCCAGGCAGGAGGGCCACCCGCTCGGCGTGCCGGAGGAGTACGACTCGCGCATCTACGAGCACCAGCTCCCGGGCGGCATGACCGGCACGTTCAAGGCCCAGCTCGCCCAGCACGGGATGGAGGACAAGCTGCGCGACGTGCTCGACGAAACCCCGCGCGTGCGCGCGGAGCTGGGCTACCCGATCTCGGCCACCCCGTTCTCCCAGCTCGTGGGCACGCAGGCGGTGCTGAACATCATCGCGGGCGAGCGCTACGCGCAGACCACGGACGAGGTGGTCCTGTACGTGCTCGGCGCCTACGGGCCACCGCCGGCGCCGATCGACCCGGACGTGAAGGACCGCGTGCTCTCCTCGTCGCGAGCGGGCGCGCTCAAGGACAGCTGGCAGCGGCCGGACAAGACGCTCGACGAGGTGCGCGAGGAGTACGGCGGCCGCAACCTGTCCGACGAGGAGCTGTTCCGCCGCCACTTCGCGCCGGTGGAGGACATCGAGGCCGCGCGGGCCGCAGGGCCGGTGCGCCGCGACTACAAGTTCGCCGAGCCGCTGTCGGAGCTGATCACGGGAGCGCTGCAGCACTCGAGCGCGCGCCGGATAAGGCTCGAGAGCGGCGCCCTGTCGGTGGACCTGAAGCGCTAGCTAGTCCTGCGCCTGCCGCAGCAGCGCGCCGGTGGTCTGCTCGAGGATGCGCCGCCAGGCGTTGGTGCTCGCGCGCTCCTTCTCGAAGTGCTTCATCACACGACGCACGCGCGTGGCCGAGATCTCGATCCCGTGCTTCGCGCAGATCTCGGCGAAGCGGTCGTAGTCCTTCGCCAGCTTGATCGTCACCGACTCGAACCCGTGCCGCGCGATCTCCACGCGCTTCGTGAAGTTCATGATGTTCGTCTCGAACATCAGCTCGTCGTTGGGCTCCGGCTCGATCAGGATGATGTCCACGCCGGGGTACTTCTCGGACCACTGCCGCACCGACTCGTGCAGCCGCTGATGGACGAGCAGCTTGAAGGACTGGTAGCCGATCTGCGGGAAGCCCATGTCGGTCACGCGGCGGACGCGGCTGCCGAACATCGTGGGGATCATCTTCTGGAAGTCGTTGATGTAGGGCACGAGCGGGTTCACCACGATGACCAGCTTGGCCCCGTGCTCCACCGCCACGTCCAGGTTCGTGGTGGACTGGAGCCCGCCGTCCACGAGGTGGCGGCCCTTCACGCTCACGGGCTTGTAGACCATCGGCAGCGCCGTGGAGGCGGCCACGGCGGTGGGGATCGGCACGTCGTCCCAGCCCTCGTCGCCGAAGACGATCCGCTCGCAGGTGTCGAGGTCGGTGGCGGGCAGGTAGAGCTCGTTGCGCAGGAGGCGGAAGTCGCGCGTGCGGTCGAGGTCACCGAGCACGTCCATCAGGTAACGCTCGATGCCACCGCCGTCGTACACCCCCGCCGGGACCCCCTCGGCGAGTCCGACCACGATGTCCATAACCGATACGGCGCGCAGGTTGCGCGCCACGGTCCGGGCGATGCCGAGCGTCCGCAGGGGCAGAAGCGCAGCGCTCTTGGCGAAGCCGAGGTAGTTGGGACGCAGCAGGGTGCTGAGGTCGATGTCCCGGAAGGGCGTCGGCACCTGCTGGTT
>DATNBJ010000117.1:0-2485 GCA_035572055.1 Thermoleophilaceae bacterium
TTGCTTGGACTTCTTCCGAGGCTTCTGATGAGGCCATTCAGCATCTGACCGATTCGCTTCGCGCGATCTTCGGCGCCCGCCGGACAGGCCAGCCCGGTGGCGTGTGCTCTCGCCAGCCAGTGCTGCAACTCGTACGCCGAGCCACGGGCCATGAACAGAAATCTGGCTTGATCAGGCCTGGTTCCGCGTCCGTACGCCTCAGCGATGTTCGCGCCGATCGAGTCGGCCGCGCGGATCATCTGGATACCGACCGACCACAGATCGGCCGTCTCCCAGTGCCGCACGAGAGGTCTGATCTCGTCCGCGAGCTCGGCGGCAAGTCGGTAGACGTCGAGCTGTTCGAAGCTCGCAGATTCCATACCCACGTAAGGACTCGCACGACGGATCTCGGCCCCCTGCCGAGTCACGAGTCACGAGTCACGAGTCACCAGTCACCCGAGAAAGGCGCGGCTTGTCCCTCAGCGACCCAGTAATCATCACCAACTCCATAAGCGGCGTGGTGGCCAACCGCGAGCAGTGCCCGGCGATCCCTTACACGCCCGAGGAATACGCGGCCGAGGCGCGCCGGGCAGTGGAAGAGGGCGCCTCCATGATCCACATCCACGCGCGGACTCCGGACGGTCTGCCGTCGTTCGAGATCGAGGACTTCCGGGCCATCACGCAGGCCATTCAGTCCGAGGTGGACGACGTGATCATCAACTACTCGACCGGCGCGATCGGCGTCCCGATCGAGAAGCGCGTCGAGTACCTGCGCGAGCTCCGGCCGGACGTGGCCGCCCTGAACATGGGCTCGATGAACTACGCGAAGTACTCGAAGCGGCGCAAGGACTTCGTGATCAACGCGGTGTTCGAGAACAGCTTCGACACGATCAAGACGTTCCTCACCGCGATGGTCGAGCTGGGCATCCGGCCCGAGCACGAGTGCTTCGACTCGGGGCACCTCGCGAACCTCGATCCGTTCCTCGACATGGGGCTGCTCAAGGAGCCGCTCCAGATCTCCTGCGTGATGGGCGTGAACGGCGGCATTCGCCCGACGGCCAAGAACCTCGCGCACATGGCCAGTGAAGTCCCCGGCGGGGCGGACGGGCCCAACAACTGGGGCGTGATCGGCATCTCGCGCGACCAGTGGATGCTGATCGCGGCCGCGCTCAGCCTCGGCGGCAACGTGCGCGCCGGGCTCGAGGACAACTTCTATCTGCCGAACGGCGAGATGGCGCGGTCGAACGGCGACCTGATCGCCCAGGCGCGGAAGATGGCCGAGGACGTGGGCCGCAGGCCGGCAACGGTCGCGGAAGCGCGAGAGCTGCTCGGCGTTCCGAAGAGGGCGCCGGTATGAGCAAGCCGCTCGGCGACATTCGCGTGCTCGACCTCTCGCGCCTGCTGCCCGGCGGCTTCTGCTCGCTGATGCTGGCCGACTTCGGCGCCGAGGTGCTGAAGGTCGAGGACACCGGCATGGGCGACTACATCCGCTGGTCGCCGCCCTACTACGAGGGCGCCGAGGACTCGGCGAAGTCGGCGCTCTACCTGGCGCTGAATCGCGGCAAGCGCTCGATCCGACTGAACCTGAAGGAGGAGCGCGGCCGCGAGGTGCTGCTGAAGCTCGTGCGCAAGTACGACGTGCTGCTCGAGTCGTTCCGGCCGGGCGTGCTCGACCGGCTGGGCGTGGGTTACGAGCGCCTGCGCGAGGAGAACCCCCGGCTCGTGTACTGCGCGATCACGGGCTACGGGCAGGACGGCCCGTACCGCGACCGCTCCGGCCACGACATGAACTACCTCGGGCTCATCGGGCTGCTCGGCCTGACCGGCGAGAAGGACGGTCCGCCCATCCAGGCCGGCGGGCAGATCGCCGACATCGGCGGCGGCGCGCTGATGGGGGCGTTCGGGATCATGGCCGCGCTGCACGAGCGCGAGCGCTCGGGCGAGGGGCAGCTCGTGGACGTGTCGATGGCGGACGGGGCGCTGTCGTGGCTCGCCCTGATCGCCGCGCGCCACTTCGCGGACGGGTACGACCCGAAGCGCGGCGAGCCCGAGCTGAGCGGCGGCCTCATCTGCTACCGGCCGTACGCGTGCAGCGACGGCTGGGTCACCCTCGGCGCGCTCGAGCCGAAGTTCTGGCAGGCGTGGTGTCGCGGCGTGGGCCGCGAGGATCTGATCGAGAAGCAGTTCGACCGGCCGGGCAGCGAGGCGCACGCCGAGGTGGAGCGCATCTTCCTCGAGCGCACACGCGACGAGTGGCAGGAGTTCGCCACCCGCAACGACTGCTGCCTCGAGCCCGTCCTCGACCTCGACGAGGCGCTCGAATCCGAGCTCGTCCGCGCGCGCGAGATGGTCGTGGAGCTCGACCAGCCGGGAGCCGGCCCCATCAAGCAGCTCGGAGTACCCGTCAAGCTGAGCCGCACGCCCGGCAAGGTCGACGCCCCCGGCCCCGCCCTGGGCGAGCACACAGACGAGGTCCTCCAGGCAGCCGGCTACTCCTCTGAGGACA
>DATNBJ010000118.1:0-3899 GCA_035572055.1 Thermoleophilaceae bacterium
CGTTTCGCCGGTCTTCACCGGGTCCCCGTCCCGCTTGTGCCATTTCACCACGCGCCCCTCCTCCATCGTGGGAGAGAGCGCTTCCATGTAGACATTGGTGGCCATGGGGGGCGGGTGTCAGTCGAGGTAGAGGACGCGGCGCGCCGCCGCGACCACGCGGTCGGGGGATGGCTTCGCGAGCCGCTCGAGCTGCTTGTTGTAGGGCATCGGGACGTCGGCCTGCGTGACCCGCAGCACCGGCGCGTCCAGCTGGTCGAAGGCCTCGCGCTGGATGATGTCCACCACCTGCGCGCCGATCCCGGCGTGGGGCCAGCCTTCTTCGATCACGACCGCGCGGTTGGTGCGCGCGACGGAGCCCACGATCGCCTCCTCGTCGAGCGGGCGCAGCGATCGCAGGTCGAGCACCTCGGCGGATACGCCCTCGCGTTCGGCCAGCTGCTCGGCGGCCTTGAGCGCCACCGCGACGGTCTTCGAGTGGCAGACGAACGTCACGTCGCGCCCCGGCCGCTTGACGTCCGCCCGGCCGATCGGCACGACGTGCTCCCCCTCCGGCACCTCCCCCTTGAGGTTGTACAGCATTTCGCCTTCCAGCACGATCACCGGGTTGTTGTCCCGGATCGCCGATTTGAGGAGGCCCTTCGCGTCCGCGGGTGTCGCTGGCGCGACGACTTTGAGGCCCGGGATGTGTGACAGCCAGGAGTCCCACGCCTGCGAGTGCTGCGCCGCGAGCTGTAGCGCCGCGCCGTTCGGACCGCGAAACACGATCGGCATCGGAATCTGGCCACCCGACTCGTACAGGATCTTCGCGGCGGAGTTGACGATCTGATCGAGGGCGAGCACGGCGAAATTCCACGTCATGAACTCGATCACGGGACGCAGGCCCGCCATGGCGGCGCCTACGCCGATACCGGCGAACCCCAGCTCGGCGATCGGTGTGTCCACGATCCGCGTCGGCCCGAACTCCTCCAGCAGGCCGCGGCTCACTTTGTAGGCGCCCTGGTAGACCCCGACTTCCTCTCCCATGAGGAACACGTTGGGGTCGCGCTGCATCTCCTCGCGCAGCGCCTGGTTGAGGGCGTCGCGGTACGTGAGCGTCGCCATCAATCGGCCAGCACGTGCGTCGTGAGCTCGGCGGGATCGGGATCGGGGCTCTGATCGGCGAAGCGCACCGCCTCCTCGGCCTCCGCGCGCGCCTCGGCGTCGAGGGCATCCAACCCCGCCTCATCCAGCACGCCCTCCTCCTTGAGCTTCCCGGAGAGCTGTGAGATCGGGTCCCGCTTGCGCTGCTCCTCTACCTCTTCCTTGGTGCGGTACACGCCGTGCAACGGGTCGGACATCGAATGACCCATGAAACGGTAGGTCCGAACCTCGAGCAGGGTCGGGCGGCCGCCCTTGCGCGCGCGCTCGGCGGCGCGCCGAGTCGCCTCGTACACCGCGAGCACCTCCATGCCGTTCACCAGCTCCGCCGCCATGTCGTAGCTGCAGGCGTGCTCCACGACATCGGTGACCGCCGCCACCCGCTCGAACGCCGTGCCCATGCCGTAGCGGTTGTTCTCGCACAAGAAGATCACCGGCAGCTTGTAGACGGAGGCCATGTTCAGCGTCTCGTGGAAGGCGCCGATGTTGACCGCCGCCTCGCCGAAGTAGCAGATACAGACCTGATCCCCGCCCTTGTACCGGATCGCGAACCCGAGGCCGGCGGCGAGCGGGATGTGGCCACCGACGATCCCGTGGCCGCCCATGAAGCGCCGTCCGGCGTCGAACAGATGCATCGAGCCACCCTTCCCCTTCGAGCAGCCCGTCGCCTTGCCGAACAGCTCGGCCATGATCGCGTTCGCCGGCACGCCCCGCGCGAGCGCCTGCCCGTGCTCGCGGTAGGAGGAGATCACGTAGTCGTCTTCGCGCAGTGCGGCGAGCGAGCCGACCGCCACCGCCTCCTGGCCGATGTAGAGATGACAGAAGCCGCCAATCTTGCCCAACGCGTACGCTTCGGCGGCCTTCTCTTCGAAGCGACGGATCAGGAGCATCTGGCGCAGCATGCGACGCTCCAGCTCGCGCTGGGCGGGCGTGTCGGTGGTCTGGGCGGTTGCGGTGGCCATGGCGATCAGTGAGCGGTCTAGCGGGTGGCGGTCGCTCGTTCTACCTGCTCCCACGCGTGGTAGCTCGAGCGCACCAACGGGCCGGCTTCTACGTGACGATAGCCCATCTCGAGGCCGTGGCGCCGGAGCGCCGCGAATTCGTCGGGCGTGTAGTACCGCGCGATCGGAAGATGCTGACTCGACGGACGGAGGTACTGGCCGATGGTCAGGATGTCCACGTCCTGCGCGCGCAGGTCCCGCATCGCGACCAGCAGCTCGTCCCAATCCTCACCCAGCCCGCAGATGATCCCCGACTTTGTGAGCGTGCCGGGATCCATCTCCTTGGCCCGTCGCAGCAGCGCGAGCGCGCGGGGATACCGGCCGCCTGGTCTGGCCAGCCGATACAGACGCTCGATGGTCTCGAGGTTGTGGTTCACGATGTCGGGCTTCGCCGCAACCACGATTCGCAGCGCCTGCTCGCTCCCCTTGAAGTCCGGGATCAATACCTCGACAGACGTGCCGGGCCGCCGCCGCCGGATCTCGGCGATGGCCGCCGCGAACACCTCGGCGCCACCATTCGGAAGATCGTCCCGGTCAACGCTCGTGATCACGACGTGCTGGAGCTCCATCTGCTCCACGGCCGCGGCGAGGCGGGCGGGCTCGCCGGCGTCGAGCGGACCCGGCGTCCCGTGCGCGACGGCGCAGTAGGCGCAGTTCCGCGTGCACACGTCGCCCAGAATCATGAAAGTGGCGGCCCGGTGCTCCCAACATTCCCCGATGTTGGGACAGTGGGCTTCCTCGCACACCGTGTGGAGCTTCAGGTCCCGCATCAGGTGCTTCAGCGCCAGGTAGTTGGGCCCGCCGGGTGCGGGGACCTTGAGCCAGGCTGGTTTACGGGCGGTCAGGTGGGTGAGCGTAGTGGCCATGAGGATTCGGAAGATAGTGGGCGCGGAGGGACGGCAAAAGACTGAATTTCAACCAGACGGTTGATCGCCTTTGCGCTGCTCCCGCTGCTTCAAGCGCCGCAACTCCTCCTCCAGCTCCGTCGTGGTGGACAGCATGCCATCCGCGATCTCGGCAATCTCCTCGGCCTCCTTCCAGTGGCGCTCCAGCTCCTCGACCTCCGCGCGCTCGTCGACGGCCATCTCGAGCGCGAGGCGCCGTTCCACGCCCAGGCTGCGCAGCGTGAGTTCGCGACGGGCCACGTCACTGATGAGCTGGTCCGGCCCGCCGGCGCTTTCGACCAGCCGGGCGGCGTCCTCGACCCGTTGCCGGCTGCCGCGGGCCAGGGCCAGATACGTGAGTCCCTGACGCAGCGCGGCCTGCGCGTCGTGGCCCACGAGCATCGCTCCTTCAGTGTGGCAGGTGGGGCAGCTCAAGATCAGAGCGACGTCCGCCTGTGCCTGCCGCACCACCCGTGCGTGCGCCACATGCTTGGCTTGCAGATGCAGCACGCTCCCGCAGCGCTCGCAAATCGGCGGCTCGACGAGGCTCACCCGGCGCCGGCCGATGATGCCGGTGTACATCATCCGCGCCAAGTTGGGCATGTTCCACACGAACACGCCCAGCGAACCGCCCGCCGCTACGTTCACAGCGACCGCGAGGCCCAGGGTGGCGACCGTCACGGGTATGACGAACTTGAGCTGCTCGCGGCGCCGCGCCTTGAGCCGCTCGCCGTAACGCCACGTGGCGAACTCCACGCGCCGCGGCTTCCCGACTCGCACCAGATCGTAGCTCTGCCAGCGGATCAACGCGACGTGCTCGGTGGCGGCGGCCACGCGGCCCGCGCCCGCGGCGCGCGCCAGCGCCTCGATCGGTTCC
>DATNBJ010000119.1:0-4438 GCA_035572055.1 Thermoleophilaceae bacterium
GCACCTGTGGACAGGTGACTGGCGGATCGATACCGAGGCGTCGCGCGAAGCAGCCGAGGAGGCGGCCGCGCGTCACCGCGAAGCCCTTCGCCGCGCAGCCGCCGAACGCGAGGCCGCCATGGCCGAGACGGACGCCCCGCGCAGCCGCCGCGGCTTCCTCCTGGCAAGCGCCCTCCTCGCGGTCGCGGCGATCGCGGCGGCGTTCACCGTGGGACTGCTGCTCAACGACGGCCGTGGCTCGAGCGGTCCCGCGCCGCTCCCGGCCGTCGCCTCGAGCCCGGTGAAGCCGCAGGCCGGTCAGAGCCTGGCCAGCGCGGTCTATGCGAAGGCGAGCCCCGCCGTGGTGTCGATTCGCACCGGCCAGGGCTCCGGCACCGGCTTCCTGATCTCCGACACCGGCAAGCTCGTGACGAACGCGCACGTGGTCAGCGGCAACAGCCGCGTGGTGGTGCGCTTCGGCTCCCACGGCACCTCGCTCGACGGCGCCGTGATCGGCACCGACCAGTCGAGCGACCTGGCGGTGGTCAGCATCGACCCCGGCGCCGTGCCGGAGGGCGTGCAGCCGCTCCAGTTCGCGGACTCGCGCGCGGTCCAGGTCGGCGACACCGCGATCGCCATCGGCAACCCCTTCGGCCTCGACCGAACGGCCACCCAGGGCATCGTGTCCGGCCTCGGCCGCCACATCCAGGCGCCCAGCGGCTTCTCGATCGACTCGGTGATCCAGACCGACGCCCCGATCAACCCCGGCAACTCCGGCGGTCCGCTGCTCGACACCGGCGCGCGCGTGATCGGGGTGAACTCGCAGATCGAGACGGGCGGCGCCAACGGCAACGTGGGCATCGGCTTCGCGGTGCCGTCGAACACCGTGCGCCAGGTCGTGCCGCGGCTCGAGCAGGGCGAGAGCGTGCCGCACCCGTACCTCGGCATCTCCACCGCCGCCGGCACCTCGCCCAGCGCCACCGGCGCCCCTGTCGAGCAGGTCAATCCCGGCGGCCCCGCCGACAGGGGCGGCGTCCAGACGGGCGACGTGATCATCCGCGTGGGCAGCACGCAGGTCACCGCCCCTGACGACGTCTCCGCCGCCATCGCCGCCCACAAGCCCGGCGACGTGGTCGACGTGGTGGTTCAACGGGCCGGCGGCACGGTGGTGCTCCACGTCAAGCTCGGGACGCAGCCGAAGACGCCGTGAGCTTCGCCTCCCCCCTCGTACTCGTCGCGCTCGTCGCGTTGCCGCTCTTGATCGTCGCCTACGCCGGGCAGCAGCGCAGCCGCAAGGCCGCCGCCGCGGCGTTCGCCTCCGCGCCGCTTCAGGCGTCGGTGGCGCCGGTCCGTCCCGGCTTCCGGCGCCACCTGCCGATGTTCGTCTTCCTGCTGGCCATCGCCGCGCTGATCCTCGCGGCCGCCAAGCCGCAGCGCACCGTTGCGGTGCCGGTCGAGCGGGCGTCGATCATGCTGGCCAACGACGTGTCGGGGTCGATGACCGCGACCGACGTGAAGCCCAGCCGCCTCGCCGCCGCCAAGCGCGCGTCGAAGACCTTCGCGGCGAACGTGCCGAAGCGCGTGAACGTCGGGCTGCTCGCGTTCAACGACAGCGCGCGCGTGCTCCAGTCGCCCACCACCGACCGCGGCGCCCTCAACGCGGCGATCGACAGCATGACCGTGAGCGGCGGCACCGCCACCGGCAACGCGATCGCCACCTCCACGAGCATCCTCAGCAAGGCTCCGGGCGAGAACAAGAAGCCGCCGCCGGCCGCCATCGTGCTGCTGTCCGACGGCAGCTCCACGCGCGGCCAGGACCCGGTGGCCGCCGCGCAGGCGGCGCGCAAGGCGCACATCCCCGTGTACACGGTCGTGCTGGGTACCAATGAGGGCACGATCACCGTGAAGAAGCGCGACGGCACCACCAGCACCGAGCGCGTCCCGCCCGATCCGCAGTCGCTCGCCCAGATCGCGCGCGCGTCCGGCGGCGCCACCTTCACGGCCGCCACCACGGCGGACCTCAAGCAGGTTTACGAGAAGCTCGGCTCACAGCTCGGCCACAAGAAGCAGAAGCGTCAGGTGACCACCGCCGTTGCAGGCGGCGGGCTGGCCCTGCTGCTGGCCGGCGCAGCAATGTCGCTGGCCTGGTTCGGCCGCCTCATCTGACCAGAAAAGGAGAACACGTTCGTGACCACAGAACCGAGAGACCCGAGAGACCGGATCGCCCAGCGCGAGGAAGCGGGCGCCGCGCTGGAGGAGGCGCTTCACGAGATCAAGCGCGTGATCGTCGGCCAGGACGCGATGCTCGAGCGGCTGCTCGTCGCGCTCGTGGCCGGCGGCCACGTGCTGCTCGAGGGCGTGCCCGGGCTGGCGAAGACGCTGACCGTCAAGACGCTCGCGCGCGTGCTGGGCGGCACCTTCCGGCGCATCCAGTTCACCCCCGACCTGGTGCCGGCCGACCTCGTCGGCACGCGCGTCTACCGGCCCGACAGCGGCCGCTTCGACGTGGAGCTCGGCCCCGTGTTCGGCAACTTCCTGCTGGCGGACGAGATCAACCGCGCGCCCGCGAAGGTGCAGTCCGCGCTGCTCGAGGTGATGCAGGAGCAGCAGGTCACGATCGGTGGCGAGACCTTCAAGGTGCCGCACCCGTTCCTCGTGATGGCCACTCAGAACCCGATCGAGGCCGAGGGCACCTACCCGCTGCCGGAGGCTCAGGTCGACCGCTTCCTGATGAAGGTGCTCGTGGACTACCCGTCGCTCGGCGAGGAGGCGGCCGTCGTCGGCCGCCAGCTCGAGGCGCCGGCGGACGTGCGCGAGTGCGTGTCGCTCCAGGACCTCGAGCGCTTCGCGCGCGCGTCTCACTCCGTGCTGGTGGACCGCGAGGTGATCGGCTACTCCGTCGGTCTCGCCGACGCCACCCGCAACCCCGGCAAGTACGGGCTCGAGGAGATCGAGAACTACATCGAGTACGGCGCCAGCCCGCGCGGGCCGATCGGCCTGGTGCAGGCGGCACGCGCGCTCGCGCTGCTCCGCGGGCGCGGCCACGTGTCCGTGGCGGACGTCCGCGACCTCGCGCCCGACGTGCTGCGTCACCGCATCGTGCTCTCGTACGACGCTCTCGCCGAGAACGTGAGCGCGGACGACCTGCTCGAGAAGGTGATGAGCGCCGTCAGCGAGCCGCCGGTGGACAACTTCCGCCGCACCTCGGTGGCTGCGTGAGCCCTGACGCGAGGCCGGAGGCCGAGGTGCGTCATCAGAACGCGGGGCTGGATGCCCCACGGAGGTGACCATGCTCCGGCCGCCCGCGGGACGCCAGGGACCCGGGCGCATGCCCCAGGGTCTCGTCGACGAGCTCGATCTGATCGTGGCTCGCCGTTCCGCGGGCGCGCTGCCGGGAGACCGCCGCGCGGCGGGCCTCGGCGTGGGCACGGAGCTGGCGCAGCTTCGTCCCTACGAGATCGGCGACGACGTTCGCCAGATCGACGCGGCCGCCACCGCGCGCACGGGCGAGCCGCACGTGCGGCTCCAGGTGCCCGAGCGCACGCTCACCACCTGGATCGCGCTGGACGTGTCGCCGTCGATGGCGTTCGGCACCGCCGACCGGCTGAAGAGCGACGTGGCGGAGGGCGCCGCATCGGTCTTGGCCCGGCTGGCGATCCGGCGCGCGGGCCGCGTGGCTCTCGTGCGCTTCGGAGCGGGTGAGCCCGAGCTGATGCGGCCGCGCGCCTCGCGCCGCGGCCTCGTGGCCGTGCGCCGTGCGCTTAGCGAGGGCGTGGCTGCCGACGGCCACAACGACGAGCGCGCACTCGGCCATGCGCTCATGCGCGTGGGCAAGGTGGCGCGGCAGGCCGGGCTCGTGGCCGTGATCTCCGACTTCCGCGACCAGGAGGACTGGACGCGACCGCTCGGCGCTCTGCGCGAGCGCCACTCCGTGGTGGCCATCGAGGTCCGCGATCCCCGTGAGGGCGCGCTGCCCGCGGTCGGCCACCTGGCGCTGGTGGACCCTGAGACCGGCGAGCACATCGAGGTGGACACCTCGCGCCGCGGCCTGCGCGAGCGCTTCGAGCAGCTCGAGAGCGAGCGCCGGGAGCGCGTGTCGAAGGAACTGCGCCGCCTGCGCGTCGACCACGTGGTGCTCTCCACCGACTCCGACTGGTTGCGTGAGCTGGGCCGGAGGCTTCGGTGAGCTTCGCCCACCCCGTCTTTCTCGCCGCGCTGCTGCTCGTGCCGCTGGCGCTCCTGGCGCTGATCGCGCGGCGGCGCCGGCGCAAGAAGTACGCGGTCCGCTTCACCGGGGTGAGCACGCTGAAGCTGGCAGCCGCCGGAGGGATCGGGTCGGCCCGCACGCACGTGCCGGCCGCGCTGGCGCTCGCCGCTCTCACCGCGCTCGTCTTCGCGCTCGCCAAGCCGGAGCGCACGGTGGCCGTGCCCACCGGGCGCGGCAACGTGATGCTCGTGA
>DATNBJ010000120.1:0-6612 GCA_035572055.1 Thermoleophilaceae bacterium
GGGCGGGGCCGCAGCGCCGGACTGCTGGCCGCGTTCGCGCCCTCGCTGCTCGTCTTCGGCGTGACCTCGGCCGACTACCTCTACACAGCACTCGGGCTGGCATCCGCTGCCCTGCTGACGCGCGCGAGACCGACGCCACGCCTCCTCGGCGCCGCAGCGGCGGCGGTCGCGGCCTTCTTCTCCTGGCTGCTGCTCGCCCTGCCCGCCTGGGCCGCGATCGTCGTATGGCGACGGGAGGGACCGCGCGCCGCACTGCTGCTCCTGGCCGCCTGCGGCCTCGCGCTCGTGGCCCTGAACGGAGCGCTCGCCCTGTGGGTCGGCTACGACGCGATCGGAGCCCTGCACGCCACGGGCTCCGTGTACCACCACAGCATCGCCAGGGTGCGGCCCTACGAGTTCTGGGTGTTCGGCTCGCCGACGGCATGGGCCGTCATGGCGGGCCTCGCGCTCGCGGCCCCCGCGTTGCGCGCGCTCGCCGCCCGCGAGCCGGCGGCGGTCGCGCTGGCGGCCGTGATCGCCGTGAGCGCCGTGCTCGGCTTCACCAAGGCGGAGACGGAGCGCATCTGGCTGCCATTCGTGCCGCTCCTGTGCGTGGCGGCATCCGCCGGGCTTCCCTCTAGGCGCCTCAGTCCTGTCCTGTGGCTCCTTGCCGCTCAGGCGCTGGCCGTCGAGCTGCTCTTCCAGACCATCTGGTGAGCGACTTGCGCCCGCGCCGGCACTGGATCGTGGTCCGGACCTATCGGCGGCCGCTACCCCAGCCGCTGCGCGTGGGCCGCCAGGTCGATGACCCGCCGCTCGTGCGTCCCCACGCCGATCGTGCGGCCGCCCTCGGTCACCGAGACGTCGAAGCGCAGCTTTCGCCCGTCCACGACCTCGCGCAGCGCGGCCGACGCCGTGCAGGTGCTCCCCTCCACCGCTCCGCCCACGTGCTTCACGCAGACCTCGAAGCCCACGGTGCCCTTTCCCTCGGGCAGGTGCTCGCTCGCGAGCACGGCGGCGGCGCGCTCCATCTTCGAGATCATGCTCGGCGTGGACAGCACGGGCACCTGGAGGGAGCCGCCCACGTCGGTGAGCAGGTCTCCGTCCACCACGAACTCGTCCTGACGCGCGATTCCCGGCTCCAGCGGCACGTTCGGCATCCTATGTGCGCATGAATCTCGATCCCGATCCGCTGCGCCAGTTCAAGGCCTGGTTCGACGAGGCCGCCGCCACCGCCATGCGCGCCCCCGAGGCGGTGGCGCTCGCCACCGCCACGCCCGACGGCGCGCCGTCCGTGCGCATGGTGCTGATGAAGGGGTTCGACGAGCGCGGCTTCACGTTCTTCTCCAACTACGAGAGCCGCAAGGGGCAGGAGCTGGCCGCCAACGCGCGCGCCGCGCTGCTGTTCCACTGGGACGCGCTCGGCCGGCAGGTGCGCATCGAGGGCCCGGTGGCCCGGCTCGATCCGGCCGAGTCGGCCGAGTACATCGAGTCGCGCCCGCGCGCGAGCCAGATCAGCGCCCTCATCTCACCCCAGAGCCGGCCGGTGGAGAGCCGCGAGTGGCTCGAGCAGCGGGTGGCGGAGTACGCGGACCAGGACCGCGTCCCCCTGCCCGGCAACTGGGGCGGCTATCGCCTCGCGCCCGTGAGCTACGAGTTCTGGCGGCACCGGGACGACCGGCTGCACGACCGCATCGTCTACCTGCCCGAAGACGACGGCTGGCGCAGGCAGCGCCTCGCGCCCTAAGGGACCTAGCGCGGCGGCGTCGCCAGACCCTTGCGGTAGGCGTAGGTGACCGCCTGCACGCGGTCGCGCAGACCGGCCTTGGCGAACAGGTGGTTGATGTGCGACTTCACGGTCGTGGGACTGACCACCAGCCGCTCCGCGATCTCCGCGTTGGTCAGCCCCTCGGCGATCAGCCCGAGGATCTCGGCCTCGCGCGGCGTGAGCCCGTCGGGCAGGTCCGAGGAAGAGCCGTTCCCCGGCTCCTCGGAGGCGAGCGCCGCCACCACGTGGTGCTGCACCGTGGGATCCAGCGCAGCCTCGCCGGCGGCCACCGCAAAGATTGCCGAGCGGATGTCCTCGGCGCCCGCGTCCTTGGTCAGGTAGCCGCGCGCGCCCGCGCGCAGCGCACCGATCACGCTCTCGTCGTCGGCAAACGTGGTCAGCGCGATCACGCGCACCTCCGGCTGCTCCTCGCGCAGCCGCCGCGTGGCCTCGATGCCGTCGAGCCGCGGCATGCGCAGGTCCATCAGCACGACCTCCGGGGAAAGCGAAGCCACGAGCGCCAGCGCCTCCTCGCCATCCGACGCCGTGCCCACCAGCTCGATGCCGTCGAGCAGCCCGAGCATGGTCGCCAGGCTCTCGCGCACCAGGCGCTGGTCGTCGGCGAGCAGCACGCGCACGCTCATCGCGGCAGCCAGAGCTCCACGCGGAAGCCCTGGGCGGTCGGCTCGGCCGTGAGCCGGCCGTCGAGCAGCTCCGCCCGCTCGCGCATGCCGGTGAGCCCGTAGCCCGAGCCGGCCGGTGCGCCCACGGGGATCGCGGGACCCTGAGAGGCCACGTCCTCCACCGCCAGCAGCGTGGCGTCGTCGCGGTACTCGAGCCGGACGGTGACGCTGTCCGGAACCGCGTGGCGGCGGATGTTGGTCAGAGCCTCCTGGGCGGTCCGATACAGGGCGAGACTGGCATCGGTGGGCAGCGCCCGGGGCGAGCCCACGGTCTCTAGCCGCGCCCGCACCCCGCTCTGCTCCTCGAACGCCTCGACCAGGGCGGGCAGCCGCTCCGGCCCGGGCAGAGCGTCCCCGCGCAGCGTGCCGATCGCCCGGCGCGCCTCCTCGAGTCCCTCCACCGCCTGGTGGTGGGCGCGGTCGATCGAGTCGACCACCTCTGAGTCGGCGCCGCGGTCCCGCGCCACCAGCCGCGCGCTCTCGAGCTGCAGCGCGAGCGCCGACAGCGAGTGGGCCAGCACGTCGTGCATCTCGCGCGCCACCCTCCCCCGCTCCGCGTCCGCCGCCGCGGCCGCCTCCGCCTCCTGCGACAGCTCGAGCGCCTCGCCGTACTCGCGCATCCGCCGCATCAGGCGCAGCACGAGGAACCAGGGAAGCGAGCCGATCACGACCCCCCACGCGTCGTCTCCGTGCCCGTTCGCGCTCGCCACGATCACGAGCACCACAAGCGACAGGCCGTAGATCGCGAGGGCGTGCCGCCAGGAGAAGCGAACCGCGCCCACGATCGCGACGAAGTAGGGGCACGCCTGCCAGACGCCGTCGGGCTGGAACCCCGCGAGAAGCGCGGAACTCGCGATCACGAGCAACAGGCCGCCGGTGCGCCGTGGTTCGTCCACCCGCGTCCGCGGGTTCGTGAGGATCACCCCCACGGTGAACCCGATCAGGCCGAGCAGCACTCCGAGCCCGTCGCCGTGCAGCGCGGGCTTCGGCTCGGTGGTGAGCGTCTTCACCACGAACAGCACCACGAAGCCCAGGCCGATCGTCCTGAGGATCCACACCTCCGGCGGCTTGCGCTCCCCGTCGCCTGAGTAGAAGAACCCGTGCCCGAGCTTCACGGGAATAACGATAGGTCTCGCCTCGCGCGTGGTCATCGGCGCGCGGGTGGAGCCGGTCTCCACCCCTGGGTGGAGCCGCAAGTTCGGCCCCCGAGCCGATGAAAGAGCGGCCTCGAGGACCGATCCTCGACGCATGCTCACGAACTCACTAGAAGCCGCCGTCGCACAGCGTTCCGCGGCTCCACCGACACCGGCCGCGATCACCGTCCGCGGCCTGCGCAAGCGTTACGACAACCACGAGGCGGTGCGTGGTATCGACCTCGAGATCCGTCGCGGCGAGGTGTTCGCCTTCCTCGGCCCGAACGGCGCCGGCAAGACCACCACCGTGGAGATCCTCGAGGGCTTCCGCGAGGCCACCGCCGGCGAGGTGACCGTCCTCGGCGCCGACCCGGCTCACGCACCCGCCGGCTGGCGCGACCGCCTGGGCATCGTGCTCCAGGAGTCCGCGCCCGACCCCGGCCTGACCGTCCGCGAGTCGGTGCAGCTCTACGCGGGCTACTACCGCGCGCCGCTCGCGACAAGCGAGGTCCTCGGACTGGTGGACCTCACCGACCAGGCCGACCAGCGCGCCACCGCGCTCTCCGGCGGACAGCGGCGGCGCCTCGACGTCGCGCTCGCGCTCGTCGGCGACCCCGAGCTGATCTTCCTCGACGAGCCCACAACGGGGTTCGACCCGAACGCTCGCCGCGCCGCGTGGGACGTGATCGACGGCCTGCGCAGGCTCGGCAAGACCGTCTTCCTCACCACGCACTACATGGAGGAGGCCGAGCGCCTGGCCGATCGGATCGCGGTGATCGCGGACGGCGTGATCGTGGCCGAGGGCACCCCCAAGACGCTCGGCGGACGCAACCGCGCCGCCGCGCAGATCACGTACTCGACGCCCGACGGGCCGGTGACGGTGTCGAGCACCAACGTCGCGAAGGACCTCCACGAGATCTCCGGCTGGGCGCTGGACCACGGTGTCGAGCTGGAGGACCTGGAGGTCCGCCGGCCCACGCTCGAGGACGTCTACCTCGACCTGACCAACCACAAGGAGCAGACCCGATGATCCTCATCCTGATCCGCATCTTCCGCTGGCTGAGCAACCGCCCCAAGAAGGAGACCCGATGACGCTGATCGCACATGAAGCGAAGTACGAGCTCCTGGCCGCGTGGCGCAACCCTCGCGCGCGCTTCTTCACGGTGATCTTCCCCCTGATCCTGATGGTGATCTTCGGCAGCGCCTTCCACGGCACCACCACGGTGGACGGCGTGTCCGTCGGCCTGACGCGCTTCTTCGTGCCGAGCGTGCTCACCCTGTCGCTGGTCACCGCGAGCTACGCGACCCTCGTGATCTCGATGGCGAACGCCCGCGAGACCGGGATCCTGAAGCGCCGCCGGGCCACCCCCGTGCCGGCCTCGGTGCTGGTGGCGGGCAAGGCCCTGGCCACGCTCGTCACGGCCGTCGGCATGACGGCGCTCCTGCTCGTGCTCGCGCAGGCGGCATACGGCGTGGGCTTCTCCGCGAGCGCGCTCCTGGCGATCGCCGCGGCCGTGGTGATCGGCACGCTCGCGCTCTCGTGCGTGGGCTACGCGGTATCCGGGCTGATCGGCAACGCCGACGCTGCGCAGCCGATCGTGCAGGCCACGCTGCTGCCGCTCTACTTCATCTCGGGCGTCTGGATCCCCACCGACCAGCTTCCGAGCGGGCTGCAGCACATCGCGGCGCTGTTCCCGATCGAGCACCTCGCAAATGCGCTCCACCTGGCGTCGGTGCACGGCTCGCTGAGCGGCGCCTTCGCCCCGAGGGACCTCCTGGTCCTGGCCGCGTGGGCGGCCGGCGCGGCGATCTTCGCCGCGCGCCGCTTCAGCTGGCTGCCCTCGACCGCTACCGCCTAGAAGAGACCGATCGTGCGGCCCTCTTCGTCGATGTCGACGTTGAGGGCCGCCGGGCTCTTCCCGAGGCCCGGCATCTGCATGATGTCGCCGCACAGCGGCACGAGCCAGCCGGCTCCCGTGTAGGCCCGGATGTCGCGCACCGGCACCGTGAAGTCCTTCGGCGCGTTGCGCAGCAGCGGGTCCGCCGACAGCGACAGGTGCGTCTTCGCCATGCAGATCGGCAGCTTGTCGAGGCCGTCCTGCGTGAACTGCGCGATCTTGCGCTCGGCGTCGGGATAGAAGAAGACGTCGCTCGCGCCGTACACGTGCCCGGCGACCTTGCGGATCTTCTCGTCGATCGGGTCGTCGTCGGCGTAGGTCTGCATGAACTCGGACGGCTGCTCGCAGGCGTCGGCCACGGCCGCGGCCAGGTCGGCGGCGCCGGGGCCGCCCTTGGCGAACGCGTCGTTCTCCTCGGCCGCCAGCGCCCCGCCCTCGAGCGCCAGCGTCTTCACGAGGGCGACCTCCTCGTCGCTGTCGCCCGGACGCCTGTTCACGGCCACCACGCAGGGCAGGCCGAAGCCGTGCACGATCCGGAGATGCCGATGCAGGTTCGCGGCGCCCTCGACAATCGCCGCGAGGCCGCGCACCCGGTCCACGCGCGGGTCGTCCTCGACGCCGCCGTGGTGCTTCAGCGCGCGCACGGTGGCGACCAGCACGACCGCACTCGGGCGCAGGCCGCCCTTGCGGCAGACGATGTTGAAGAACTTCTCCATGCCCATGTCAGAGCCGAAGCCGGACTCCGTGATCACGTACTCGCCGAGCTTCATCCCGATCAGATCGGCCACCAGCGACGAGTTGCCGTGCGCGATGTTCGCGAACGGGCCGCAGTGCATCAGGCAGGGCTGGCCCTCGAGCGTCTGGATCAGGTTCGGCTTGAGCGCGTCCTTCAACAGCACGGTCATCGCGCCGGCCGCGCCGAGGTCCTCGGCGGTCACCGGCTTGCCGCCGTTGTAGGAGTGGCCGATCGTGATCGCGCCGAGGCGCTTGCGCAGGTCGTGCAGGTCACGCGACACCGCGAGGATCGCCATGACCTCCGAGGCCGCGGTGATGTCGAAGCCGGTCTCGCGCGGGTAGCCGTTCGCGCGCCCGCCGAGGCCGATCGCGGTCTGGCGCAGCGCGCGGTCGTTCATGTCGAGGGCACGGCGCCA
>DATNBJ010000121.1:0-9584 GCA_035572055.1 Thermoleophilaceae bacterium
CAGCCTGAGGCTGCACCAGTGCGGTCTGCCGAAGCTGATGGCCCTCGAGCTGTTCAAGCCGTTCATCATGGCCCGCCTCGTCGAGCGCAAGGCGGTCCAGAACATCAAGGCCGCCAAGAAGATGGTCGACTCGATGATCCCGGAGGTCTGGGACGTCCTCGAGGAGGTCATCCAGGAGCACCCCGTGCTGCTGAACCGCGCGCCCACGCTGCACCGCCTCGGCCTCCAGGCCTTCGAGCCGGTGCTGGTCGAGGGCAAGGCGATCCAGGTCCACCCACTGGTGTGCCACGCCTTCAACGCGGACTTCGACGGCGACCAGATGGCCGTCCACCTGCCCCTCTCAGCCGAGGCGCAGGCGGAGGCGCGCATCCTGATGCTGTCGGCGAACAACATCCTGTCGCCGGCGCACGGCGCACCGCTTGCCACACCCACCCAGGACATGGTGCTGGGCTCGTACTACCTCACCTACGGCCCCGGGCCCGACACGCTCGTCGAGCTCGAGGAGGTCGTCAAGTCCGGTAAGTGGGACGAGAAGAAGCAGGGCAAGCGGCCGCACGTGTTCCGCTCCGCGCAGGAGGCCGAGCTCTCCTACGAGCACGGCATGGTGAACCTCCACGACCTGGCGGAGTACCGCCGCCGCGGCGTGGAGCAGAGCCACATCCTCACAACGGTCGGACGGATCATCTACAACGACCGCGTTGAGCGGGCCCTGGCGGACGTGCTCGAGGACACGTACGACCCGAACACATACGAGTTCGTCAACCACCCGCTGCGCAAGCGCGACATGAACAACGTGATCGAGGGGCTCGTGGATCAGTACGGGCCGTACGCGATCGCGCTCGTTCTCGACGCGTTCAAGGAGCTGGGCTTCCACTTCGCCACCCAGGCCGGCATCACGATCTCGAAGAACGACGTCGTGATCCCGCCGCAGAAGGAGCAGATCCTCGAGCGGTACGAGGCCGAGGTCTCGGAGATCCAGGACCAGTACGACACGGGCCTGATCTCCGGCCAGGAGCGCCACGAGGCCGTGGTCGAGAAGTGGACGGCTGCCACGGATGAGGTCGGCGAGGCGATGCAGAAGAACCTCGACCACCTCAACCCGGTGTTCATGATGGCCAACTCGGGAGCGCGTGGATCGTTCAAGCAGATCCGCCAGCTCGCCGGAATGCGAGGCCTCATGGCCAATCCGAAGGGCGAGATCATCGAGCGCCCGATCAAGGCCAACTTCATGGAAGGCCTGTCGGTGCTCGAGTACTTCATCTCGACCCACGGCGCCCGCAAGGGCCTCGCCGACACGGCGCTGCGCACCGCCGACTCGGGTTACCTGACCCGGCGTCTGGTGGACGTGGCCCAGGACGTGATCGTCCGTCTCGAGGACTGCGGCACCAAGGAGCAGCTGCTGCTTCCGGCTCTCAACGACGCCGGTGGCCCGAACACGCAGATCGTCGGCCGCTTTGCGGCTGAGGACGTCAAGACCAAGCGTGGCCGCGTGCTGGTCGAGAAGAACCAGATCATCACGCGCGAGGCGCTGGCCGACATCGTCGAGGCGTTCGCGGAGGAGCCCTTCGAGGTTCCCGTCCGCTCGGTTCTCAAGTGCGAGGCCGACTCGGGCATCTGCCAGCGCTGCTACGGCATCGCGCCGGCCACGGGCAAGCTCGTGGCGATCGGCGACGCGGTGGGCATCATCGCCGCCCAGTCGATCGGCGAGCCGGGCACCCAGCTCACCCTGCGGACGTTCCACACCGGCGGTGTCGCCGGCGCGGACATCACGCACGGTCTCCCGCGTGTCGTCGAGCTGTTCGAGGCTCGCAAGCCGAAGGGCCTGGCCAAGCTGGCCGAGGTCGAGGGCACGGTCTCGATCGAGGACACCGAGAAGGCGCTGAAGGTGATCGTCACCGACGCCTCAGGCGAGGAGCACGCCTACAGCTTCCCGCGCCGCACGCGACTGTTCGTGCAGGCCGGGGACAAGATCAAGCCGGGCACCCAGCTCAACGAGGGGTCGATCTACCCGCACGAGCTGCTCGACATCCGCGGCCGGACGGACACCGAGCTGTACCTCGTCGCCGAGGTCCAGAAGGTCTACCAGTCGCAGGGCGTGGACATCAACGACAAGCACATCGAGATCATCATCCGCCAGATGATGAAGAAGGTCCGGGTGGAGCAGAAGGGCGACACCGACTACCTCCCGGGCCAGCTCGTGGACCGTCACGAGTTCCTGCGCGTCAACGACGAGACGAAGAAGGGCAAGGGCGAGGCGGCGCTGCACGAGGAGGTCATCCTCGGCATCACCAAGGCGTCCCTGGCCACCGATTCGTTCCTCTCGGCCGCGTCGTTCCAGGAGACCACCAAGGTCCTCACGGACGCCGCGCTCGAGGGCAAGACCGACAGGCTGCTCGGCCTGAAGGAGAACGTGATCATCGGCAAGCTCATCCCGGCCGCCACAGGCCTGCGCCGTTACCGGCGGCTGGAGATCGAGCCCACCGAGCCGATCCCGCGGCCCACGCCGGACGAGATGGGCCTGCTCGACGAGAACGAGCTGGCCGCCGAGCTGGGCCTCACGGGCGACGGCGATCTCGAGGGCTTCGGCTTCGGTGACAGCGGCAACGGCGAAGCGTTCGGCGAGGAGCTCGCCGACCTGGCGCTGCCGCCAGCCGACGACGAGGACAAGTAATTCAGCGATCCGCTGGGCCGGCTAGCGATTCGGCCCAGCGGATCAGCTTTTCCACGAGTTCGTCCGTGAGCCCGGTGTGGGACTCGGTGAGCACGAGCATGGTCGGCTCCCGGCGGAACCCCGCCCAGGCCTCGCATTCGGAGTCGATGAAGTCGTCGACCCAGGCGGCCGCCCGCCCCCGGGCGTACTCGTCGATCGCGTCGATCTTCCAGTGCGAGGAGCCAAACCGCGCCCGGCCGTCGAAGGTCAGCACGGGGAGCTCGGCCACGTGCAGGTTCAGGAGGTGGGGGAGGTACTCATTCGCCTTCTCCTCCCAGCCGGTGGCCCAGACGATGTCGTAGTGCTCGGCAAGGGTCCGAATGCGCTCGCCGGCCGTTATATCGATGCAGTGCATCACGCCGTCGACCCAATGGAAGGTCCCGGGGGGAGGGTGATTGGACGGGAAGCCGAAGAGGCTGATGACGCCGTCCACGTCGAGGAAGAGCAGCGGGGTTTTCTCGTCGTTTCGAGGCAATTGTTTTACGCAGTCTTAACTGGGGAATGAATCCGCACGGCGACCTAGAAGGTAGAGTGGTCGACCTTGGGGCGTCTGGGGCTCAAGCTTCCGGGCGAACGGGTCGATAGCTGGGCTAGCAGCGGGAAGCAGTTCAGCCGCCCTTCTTCAATCTTTGATGACAGTCGATCTAGGCATCCTGCTGGCGCTCCTCTGTGCGCTGGCCACGAACTTCGGCTTCCTGTGGAAGCACAAGGGCGCGTGCGCCGCTCCTGCGGTGGAGTGGCAGCACCCGGTCCGCAGCGCCATCGCGCTGTACCGGTCCAAGTGGTTCGCCCTCGGCATGCTCGTCGCCACCGGCGCGTGGGTCTTCCACGTCGCGGCCATGGCGCTGGCGCCGCTCTCGCTCGTGCAGACGGTCATCTCCGGCGGTCTCGTTCTTCTCACTGTGCTGGCGGAGCGCTTCTTCGGCTTCCAGGTCGGCAGGCGCCAGGTTCTCGGCGTGGCCCTCATGGCGGCCGGCCTCGTCCTGCTGGCTGTCACGCTGCCGCACACGGGTGGCGCCCATTCTCATTACTCGCGCGTGGCGATGGCGAGCTTCGAGGCGGGCCTGCTGTTCGTCGGCACGATGATGGTGCTCTCGCCGCAGCTCGGCGCTCCGCACGAGCACCACGGACTCTTCCTCGGCGCCGCCTCGGGAATCCTCTTCGGTGTCTCCGACGTGGCCATCAAGGCGCTCACCGGCGGGGTCGGCCACTCGGGGGCGCTGGGCCTGCTCTCGCCCTGGCTCGCCGTGGCGATCGTCGCCTCGGTCGTCGCCTTCTACGCCTCGGCCCGCGGCCTTCAGGTCGGCGAGGCGGTGCCGGTGATCACCCTCACCAGCGCGGGCGCGAACGTGTCCGCAATCGCCGGCGGCATCATCGTCTTCGGCGACCCGATGGCCAGCAACCCGCTGGGCATCGTCCTCCAGAGCCTGGCCTTCGTCCTCGTGATCGCCGCCGCCGCGGTGATGCCCGCGCCGATGCGCGCGGCCGAAGCCGTGGCAGCCGGCGCCTGAACGCGTCAGACCTGCGCTGCTCTGCGTCCTCGGTCGATCGCGGGCATGCGCCCTGCGATCTCCCTGCGTCCTTGATCAGCTTGGTCTGACGCGCCCAGCCGCCGGCTGCGCAGCATCTGCCCTGCGCGTCGCGCATAGTTACGCGCGATGGTCTCATCGCGCAGCTCGTCTGACCACGCCGCCACCGTCGAGCGGCTCCTCGCCGCGATCGAGCAACGAGAGCTCACCGTGTTCGCCCGCTTCGACCACGCGGCCGCGGCGCGCGAGGCCGGACTCGAGCTCCATGAGGAGCTGGTCGTGGTCTTCGGCAATCCTCAGGCCGGCACGCTGCTCATGCAGAGCGATCCGCGCGTCGGCATCGAGCTGCCGCTGCGGATCCTCGTCTGGGAGGGCGAAGACGGCGTCCGGCTCGGCTACGAGGATCCCCGCGGGCTGGCCGGCGAGTACGACCTCGGCGATCGCGGCGAGATCCTCGAGCGCATGGCCGGGCTGCTCGAGCAGCTGGTTGCCGAAGCGGCGGGCTAGCGGCCGACCGGTCCCACGCTGCTAGCATCCTGCGCCGCAATGCCGAGCATCAACCAGCTCGTCCGCAAGGGACGCAACAAGCCCAAGAAGAAGGTGGCCACGCCGGGTCTGAAGTCGGGCCAGGGTCGCAAGAAGCGGCTGGCCGCACCTCAGCGCCGCGGCGTTTGCACGCGCGTGTACACCACCACGCCCAAGAAGCCGAACTCGGCTCTGCGCAAGGTGGCCCGTGTGCGCCTTACGAACGGGATGGAGGTCACCTCCTATATCCCGGGCGAGGGCCACAACCTCCAGGAGCACTCCGTGGTGCTCGTGCGAGGCGGTCGAGTCAAGGACCTGCCGGGCGTCCGCTACAAGGTCGTCCGCGGCACGCTCGACGCCGCCGGCGTGAGCGATCGCAAGAAGGCCCGCTCGCAGTACGGGGTCAAGGCCAAGTAGCGAAGCGATGCCGCGCCGCGCACCAGCAGGAGTCCGCCCGATCGAGCCCGATGCCGTCTTCGGGTCGAAGCTCGTCACGCAGGTCATCAACAAGGTGATGGTCTCCGGCAAGAAGTCGCTGTCCGAGCGGATCGTCTACGACGCACTCGACATCCTCTCGAAGCGCAGCGGCAAGGAGCCCGTCGAGGCTCTCGAGGTCTCGATCGCGGCCCTCACCCCCAACCTCGAGGTGCGCTCCCGCCGTGTGGGCGGCGCCACCTACCAGGTCCCGGTGGAAGTCCCCGGCCCCCGTGCCCGCACCCTCGCGGTGCGTTGGCTCGTCGAGTTCTCACGCGGGCGACGCGAGAAGACGATGTCCGAGCGCCTGGCCGGCGAGCTCCTCGACGCCCAGTCGGAACAGGGCGGCGCGTACAAGCGCAAAGAGGACATCTACCGGATGGCGCAGGCCAACAAGGCCTTCGCGCATTACCGCTGGTAGTTAGTCCTCGCGTCGCTTCGGCGCGGCTCGAACGGCGGCATAAAGGCTTGGATCGGGCCGCTTTGTTGATCCCGGCCGCTATATGCGGCTCGACTCAACAAAGCGAAGCAACCGCCGCCGCTCGGGTTGCTCTTTATTGCTCGGCGGACCGCGAAGGCGCAGCCGCCGGCGCACGAGTTGGACGCGGCTCTCGCTCCCGCCGGAGCAACCGCAGCAGCCCCGCAGCCACCACCAGCGCCGAGCCCACGATCTCGAAGTAGAAGCCGAGCCCGGGCTTCGCCTCGGCCTCCGCGAAGCGCTGGCCGATCACGCCGGTCTTGTGCACGTCCGGCGCGTCCACGCCCAGAGCGATGGCCAGGCCGGCGAGCCCAAGCACGAGCAGCGCCACCCCTGCCGGCCGGCTCCGTCCGACCGCCGCGCCCCACGTCATGAACAGCACGATCACACCGAGGATCAGCAGGGCGTAACCGTGGTGCTCGCCGCCGGTCGTCTTGCACGCGTCGGCCAGCCGCGGGTCCGCGAGATCGGAGCACGAGGCCGTGACCACGGACACGTGATAGAGCGTCATCAGGTCGCTGGCGATCATCAGCACGCCGCCCACCCCGCCGAGCAGCAGCAGGAGGCGGCGCAGGCCGCCCGAATCCCCCCAGAGCGAGGAAAGGGCTCTGCTAGCATTTCGACCCGCTCGCTGCACTGCCGTTCGGTGCGCGGCGCGCTCAGTCGCGGGAGATGACTGGGTACGGTTCAGATCCATGGAGAACGCTGCCACATAAGACCCTCTACCCGGGCGACATCCTCGAGTTGACAAGGGCCCGGAGGGGCCTTTTTTCTGCCTGACAACACCGAAAGCTTCACATCCAATGCCAAGACAAGTCGCACTAGACCACACCCGCAACATCGGGATCATGGCTCACATCGACGCCGGTAAGACGACGACGACCGAGCGCATCCTCTTCTACACGGGCCGCACCCACAAGATGGGCGAGGTTCACGAGGGCGCTGCGGTGATGGACTGGATGGAGCAGGAGCAGGAGCGCGGCATCACGATCACGTCGGCCGCGACCACCGCGCACTGGCGCGACTACCGGATCAACATCATCGACACGCCCGGCCACGTGGACTTCACCGTCGAGGTCGAGCGCTCGCTGCGAGTACTCGACGGCGCGATCGCGCTGTTCGACTCCGTCGCCGGCGTCGAGCCGCAGTCCGAGACGGTCTGGCGCCAGGCGGACAAGTACCGCGTTCCGCGCATCGCCTACATCAACAAGATGGACCGCATCGGCGCGAACTTCGATCAGGGCGTCCAGACGATGATCGACCGGCTTGGCGCGCACCCGGTCCCAATCCAGCTGCCGATCGGCGCGGAGGCGGGCTTCACCGGGGTCATCGACCTCGTGCGCGAGAAGGCGATCATGTACAAGGACGACCTTGGCCAGGAGTGGGAGGAGACGGACATTCCGGCAGACCACGTGGACATCGCCCACGAGGCGCGCACCCACCTGATCGAGGCCATCGCCGAGTACGACGACGAACTCCTGGAGGCCTACCTCTCCGACGAGGCGATCGACGTCGACCGGCTCAAGGCCGCCATCCGCAAGGCCACGCTCCACATCTCGATGACGCCTGTGCTGTGCGGCTCGTCCTTCAAGAACAAGGGCGTGCAGCCGCTGCTCGACGCGGTCATCGACTACCTCCCGAGTCCGCTCGACGTGCCCCCGATCGAGGGTCTGGCGCCCGGCAGCGAGGAGGACAACGGCAACGTCCTGCACCGCGAGGCCTCGGATGAGGAGCCGTTCGCTGCGCTCGCGTTCAAGGTCATGTCCGACCCGTTCGTCGGCAAGCTCACTTACTTCCGCGTCTACTCCGGCAAGCTCAGCGCGGGCAGCCGGGTGCTGAACGCCAATACCGGGCGCACCGAGCGTGTGGGCCGCATCCTGATGATGCACGCCAACCACCGCGAGGACCAGGAGGAGGTCTTCGCGGGGGACATCGCCGCGGCGGTCGGCTTCAAGCAGACCTCCACGGGCGACACCCTGTCGGCGCCCGACCAGCCGGTCCGCCTCGAGACGATGACGTTCCCCGAGCCGGTGGTGCACCTCTCGATCGAGCCGAAGACAAAGGCCGACCAGGAGAAGATGTCCACCGCCCTCGCGCGACTTGCCGAGGAGGACCCCACGTTCAACGTGCGGACCGACGACGAGACCGGCCAGACCGTGATCTCCGGCATGGGCGAGCTGCACCTCGAGGTGCTGGTGGACCGCATGAAGCGCGAGTTCCGTGTCGAGGCGGCCGTCGGCCGGCCGCAGGTTGCCTACCGCGAGACGGTGCGCGGAGAGGCCCAGAAGGTGGAGGGCAAGTTCATCCGCCAGACCGGCGGCTCGGGCCAGTACGGCGTCGTCAACATCGATATCGAGCCGGCGCCCGGCGAGGGCTTCGACTTCATCAACAAGATCAAGGGCGGCGCGATCCCCTCGGAGTTCATCCCGGCCGTCGAGAAGGGTATCGAGGAGGCGCTGGAGACGGGCGTCCGGGCCGGCTTTCCGATGGTGGACGTTCGCGTCACCCTCGTGGACGGCAAGTACCACGACACCGACTCCTCGGAGATCGCGTTCAAGATCGCCGGCTCGCTGGCGTTGAAGGAGGCCGCGAAGCGGGCCAAGCCCGTCTTGCTCGAGCCGATCATGGCCGTCGAGGTCGTCACGCCCCAGGAGTTCCTGGGCGACGTGATCGGCGACCTGTCGCGTCGCCGCGGCCGGGTCGAGGGGCAGGAGCCGCGCGGCAACGCCCTCGCCGTGAAGGCCAGCGTCCCGCTCGCGGAGATGTTCGGGTACGCGACGGATCTGCGCTCGACCACCCAGGGCCGCGCGCAGTACACGATGCAGTTCGACCGCTACGAGGAAGTCCCGAACAACCTCGCGGAGGGAATCGTCGAGCACCGCACCGGAGAGCCGGTGGGAGCAGGTGCCTAAAGAAGAGTATGTTTCCGAGGTTCGCCTGCTGGCGGGCCCGAGAGCTTTGTGAAAGGAGCGAGAACCAGTGGCGAAGGAAAAGTTTGAGCGGGATAAGCCGCATGTGAACGTGGGGACCATCGGTCATATCGACCATGGGAAGACCACACTCACAGCGGCCATCACGCAGGTTCTCGCCGAGAAGATGGGTGGCACCGCGATGTCGTTCGACCAGATCGACAACGCTCCGGAGGAGAAGCAGCGCGGCATCACCATCGCCACCTCCCACGTCGAGTACCAGACCGAGAACCGGCACTACGCTCACGTCGACTGTCCGGGTCACGCGGACTACGTGAAGAACATGATCACCGGCGCCGCTCAGATGGACGGCGCGATCCTGGTCGTATCCGCGGCCGACGGCCCGATGCCGCAGACGCGCGAGCACATCCTGCTCGCCCGCCAGGTCGGCGTGCCGTACATCGTCGTGTTCCTCAACAAGGCCGACATGGTCGACGACCCCGAGCTCCTCGAGCTCGTGGAGGTCGAGGTGAGGGACCTGCTCTCCGAGTACGACTTCCCGGGCGACGACATCCCGTTCATCACGGGCTCGGCGCTCAAGGCCCTCGAGGGCGACGCGGACGCCAAGGAGAAGATCCTCGAGCTCGCCGAAGCTCTCGACAACTACATCCCCGAGCCCGAGCGCGACCTGGACAAGCCGTTCCTGATGCCGGTCGAGGACGTCTTCTCGATCACCGGCCGCGGCACGGTGGCCACGGGCCGCATCGAGCAGGGCATCGTCAGCACGGGCGACACCGTCGAGATCGTCGGCATCCACGAGCAGACGTCCAACACGGTCGTCACCGGCGTCGAGATGTTCCGCAAGATCCTCGACGAGGGTCGCGCGGGCGACAACGTCGGCTGCCTGCTGCGAGGCACCAAGCGCGAGGAGATCGAGCGCGGCCAGGTGCTCTGCAAGC